>JBGUWA010000206.1:0-10494 GCA_045220635.1 Candidatus Alloenteromonas sp.
CTCCAAGATCTTCAACTCCAATACCGAGAAGTCCAACACGCAGTTCGCCGACGTGCCGTTCCGTAAAGGCATGACTTGCTACCAAGAGATGCTCGTCGACTTGCTGATGGTGGATGCCCTCCAAGACTACTATTTCATCCCCGCCTCGCCCAAAGACGCCTACCACGTCGGCGAAGGCCACTATAGCAACGCCAAGACGAAGATGGCCTATTCCATCCGCAATTCCTTGCCCGCCTTGGGTTCGACCTATCAAGAACAAACGGTTACCCCGGCGCTATTCGAAACGATCGCGGGTCCCGTCATCGAAGACTGGCGCGATTGCATCGATGCCCTCAAGCGTCCCGCTTTCAGTGGCTTCATCCAAGGCAGCGCCGACTTCGACGACCTCAGCGAAGATTCCATCTCGGTCTTGCTGCACGCCCTTAACGACTGCGCGCTTTACCGCGACTGCGTGCCCAATGCCTTATATAAATCTCTTGTCCTCGATAGTTCCGTCGAGGTCGAAGACGTCGACTTCTCGACCGCGGACGTCTATTTCTCCTACTATATGCAGGAAAACGGCAAGTTCAAGGTTACCTGGAACACCGCGAAACCCGACTTCGACATCAAGTTCTACGAGCCGGAAATCGATCAGCTTTCGATGCTGATTCCTTTGCTGCGCGATAACGCCGAGAAGTTCCAAAACGTCAAGCTCGCGGGCGAAAACGCCTTGGACGCTTCCTTGATGCGTTCCATCCTCTATGACGTACACGATTCCTACGTCTTCCATGAAGCGGAAGCGGTGGCCACCCATTCCAACGAAAACACCATCTTCCGTCAGCTCATGAACGTCTTCCTCAACAAGTCCAAGATCTACGACCAATCCCTCGAAACCAGGGACGCCAAGAAGTACATCGTCAAGACCGATTTGACCCTCCATGACGTCGTCCTCGGCGTCGATGAGAGCGAATGGCCCAACGAGATCGAGAACATCCATGACCTCCTCGTCTCCTTGCAAAGCTCCGACTTCTTCGTCACGCCTTCCGGCGATTTCTCCTTCGATTCGCTATCCGATCCGAAAGCCTTCTTCGCCCAGGACGGCGCGAAGGAAGAACTCACCAATTTGCTTGGTCTCGTCAACAAGGGTGAACTCTTCTACCGCAGCTTGCCGGGTCAGATGGACAAAGCCATGGGCGATTCCTTCGGCGGCACCAGCGAGTTGCTCCTTCGCATCAAGCAGGACCTCAAGTGCGCGGATTATTACCACATGGAGACGTTACGCGCCGGCGACGTCCACGACATCGATCCCTACCCCGCCGAAGAAATGACCGACCTCGTCGATTTGTTCGAGCGTTGCGCGAGCTTCACCAGCATCGACATGAGCAACCTCGAAACCGTCAATACCGAAGACCTCCGTGAAGCCATGAAAATCATGGGCAAAATGGAAATCTATAATAGCAACACCACCAACTCCAACGAGATCTTCGCCACGGGTGACTACACCTCTCGCCAAGGCCTCACCGCCCACCAGGCGATGCTTTGCGACGTCGTCCTCGTCGATTCTTTGGAGTCCTATTATTACCTCGCCGATTCGCCCAAAGACATCCATTATGTCGGCGAATCCGCCTACGGTAACGCCAAATCGAAGATTGCCTATAACGTGAAAGAGCTCATCCCGGTTCTTAGCTATGCCTCGATGGATCAACGTGCGGCCGCCCAAGCGGATTTCGCCGCAAAATCCACTCCAATTTTCAATGAATGGGAATCCTGCCTCTACACCATGAAGACCGATTTCGGCGACATGATCAACGGCTCCGTCAAACCCGAAGACATCGAAGGCGAGGACATGGAGAAACTCTTCAAGGCCCTCAATGACTGCACGTTCTATCGCGACTGCGTCCCCAACGTCCTCTATCAGAACATCGTCGGCAATCCTTCGATCAACGTCGAGGACGTCGACTTCACTCACGCGGATGTGTTCTTCTCTTACTACATGCACGATGGCAACGGCGAGTTCGCCGCGGATGAATATCGCACGGGCAGCCCAGACTTCGACATCAAGTTCTACGAACCCGAAATCGAGCAGCTTTCCGAGCTTATCCCATTGCTTCGCGACAACTCCGAAACCTTCCAAAACGCCAAACTCGCGGGCGAAGGCAAGATCAATCCGGATATCATGCGCGAAATCCTTTATGACGTCCATGATTCCTATATCTTCCACGAAGCGGGGCTCCAGCACGAAAACGAAGACACCATCTTCCGTCAGCTCATGAAGAGCTTCCTCACCAAGTCGAAGATCTACGAGAAATCCTTGGATCCCGTCACCCACAAGGTCTTAGAAACCGACATCACCTTGCGCGAAGTCGTCTTGCTCGTCGAAGACCAATACTGGGGCGAGGAAATCGAGAATACCTACGAGCTTCTCACCACCATCCAAAACTCCAACTTCTTCGTCAATGGCGATGGCGCGTTCGACATGTCGGCCCTTTCCGATCCGACCGCCTTCTTCGCCCAAGACGGCGCGAAAGCGGAACTCTCCTCCTTGCTTAGCCACGTCAACGACGGCCGCATCTTCTATCGTTGCCTCCCCGCCGAAATGACCAACGCGATGCACAATTCCTTCGGTGGCGGTTCTGCTTTGCTTAACTCCATCCAAGACGACCTCGATTGCGCCAACTACTACCACATGGCCACGGTTCGCGCAGGCGACCCGGACTACGCGGACTTCGACGCCTACCCCGCGGACGAAGTTACGAGCCTCGTCGACCTTTTCGAATGCGTCTCGACCTTCACGACCATCGATTTAAGCGACCTAGGCACCGTCGATACCGACAAGCTTCGCAGCGCCATGTCCATCATGGGCAAGATGGAAATCTATAACAGCGACACCACCAAGTCGGTGACGAAGTTCGCTTCCACTCATGTCTCCCGTAAAGGCCTCACCGCCCACCAGGCGATGCTTTGCGACGTCATCCTCGTCGATACGTTAGATGACTATTACTTCCTCGCCGACTCTCCAAAAGACCTCGCCACGATCGCTTCCTATGCGGACGCCGACGCCAAGATGTCCTATAACATCAAGGCCCTTATCCCGACCTTCACCTACGCGAGCATGTCGCAACGTGAGGCCAAACAAGCCGAATACGCCGCAAAAGCCGATCCTTTATTCACGGAATGGAAGGGTTGCTTGGATACGCTTAAAGGCAGTTTCGGCAGCTTGATCTCCGGCGGAACGGCCATGGAAGACGTCGAAGGCGATGATTTGAGCAGCTTGCTCCACGCCCTCAACGGCTGCACGTTCTACCGCGATTGCGTGCCCAACTCTCTCTACGACACCCTCATCGTGAAGAACTCGGTGTCCGTCACGGGCGTCGACTTCACCAAGTCCGACATCTTCTTCTCCTATTACATGCATGACCAGAACGGCCACTTCTCTAGCAACCAATACCTGTTGGACAAGCCGAACTTCGACATGCCGTTCTACGATAACGAAATCGACCATATCGCCGATCTTTACTCCACCCTTAAGGCCAAGAGCGCCACGTTGTCCAACTTGGATCTCTCTGTCCCTGGCGTGGCCAAAGACCTCCGCGATATCCTCGTCGACGTCCACGATTCCTACATCCTCAATACCGCGGCGACCTTGCATCGTCCGACTTCTCCGGCGGAGACGGGCATCTACGTCACCGATGGCGCCAACCACAACTTTGGCAACCTTTCGGTCTTCGAGCAATTCATCTACAAGATCATGGACAACACCACCCTCTTGAAGACGGGTTACAACAAACTCCGCGACATCGATTACACCGTCGCTTATGGCACGGATGCCGCCGAATACAAGATGCGCGACCGCATCATCGATGTCACCACCGGCGGCAAGTGGCTCGCAAGCGGTGGAAGTCCGTTTGGCGAAATCGACACGTTGACCACCGACGACAAGGTCCACTCTGGCGATGACGCCGATCCGTATGTCGGCATTATCGTCGCGGGTCAAAACGCCAACATCTTTGGCGCGGGTTCGGCGACCATGGGCATGACCTTCGACATCTTCGAGGATCTCTCTCCGAAGAAGATCAAAGGCTTGTTCTACGCCGTCAACGATTCCTATTTGCTCGGCGACGTCTTGCCAAGTTCCGTCGAGAACCTCCTTGGCTCCAATGGTTCGACCGAAGGCATCGGCATGTCGAAGTACTCCATCGACAAGTTCGCGCTTGCCGGCACCAATGGCGAAACCTCGTTCGATTCCTCGGCCTGCGCCGACTTCAAGTCCGGCAGCACCTACAAGGGCGTCGATTCGCTCTTCGTGGAGTTGGACTTTGATCCTACCGCGAACGCGGACAAGTGGGCCATCACCATCGATGGAACCACCGACATCAGCGGCAGCGTCGGCGTCTCTTATGACGCGGGCATCGCGCGCTTCGACCTCTCGGGTCTATCCAAACCCTTCGTCTTGACCTTGAATGGCGCGAAGACCTTCCAAAGCGACATCTCCGCTCAAATCGATTACTCCGACTACTACGTTGGCCAAGAGAAGTTCAAGTCCAACGCCATCCCAAGCCTTGGCTTGCTCCTATCCTCCGTCTATTGCGGCGAAGGCAAGGGCTACTTCAGCTTCGGCGGAGGCGGTGGCAACTTGACCGACTTCCTCGAAGACGCAGGTTCGGATTATGCCCACAGCACCTATGGTTTGCTTAGCCTCTTCGGCGATTCGGGCTTCTATGACGAGACCTTGAACGCCGCAGGCCATTACGCCGCAAGCGACATCATCTACAAAGCGGGCTCCATGGCGCTATATAACGCCTTGGAATTCACGATCTCTGCCAACGTCACCATCAACGTGACCATCGGCTTGGAAACCATCCACTTCCCCAACGAAGCCACGATCAGCATCGGCGGACGCATTGGTTCGGGTACGACCAAAGCCAGCCATATGGGTAAACTTAACGACATCTTCACCACGATGAACGGCGAGGGAGACAAGATCGCCGCTTACGTCCGCGAAGCCTATTGGTTCGACCATTATGCCGCGGATGCCGGTACCTTCGACCTCTACGACACCTATCAATGGAAGAGCTTGAACGACACGGAAGTCGACCATTACGACATCACCGCCGCGAACGTTCGCTCCATCCTCCACAATTACATCGACTGGGCCTTTGCCCAATCCGCGGATGCCATGAACGCCATGCGCAAACTTCTTGATTCCTCTCGCGTCTCTTACCAAGGCGTCAACAAGGTCAAGGTTCCTAATGGCGACGATCCCGCGGATATCTGGGAATACGAGAACGCCAACGCCACGACGCTATTCGGCAACGAAGTCTTGGCTTCCGTCCTTACCTCCTTCGAGCAGAACAAGGCCGACTGCGTCGATTTGGACCACGCGACCCCCGTCACCGATTTGACCACGAGCACGCGCAAATACCGTATCGGCACGTCAAGTAAGTCCGTCGAAGAAGAGAAGGCGACCCTCCGCAACGATTATTATGCGAATGACTTCGCCCTCATCAAACCTGCGTTTATGACCGAAGCCAAAGCGGCCTTAACGGCGATGGAAATCCTGAACAAGAACTCCTTGGCCACCTTCCACGAGACCTTGGCGGAAGCCTTCGACGCGATGAATGTCGGCGAAGCGAGCAAGTTGACCAACCTCTTCTACCTGGCCACGCTTTATGACCGCTTCTTGCCGAACTCCGCTCCGTTCCAAGTCGCGTTGGTCAACGATGGCAGCACCTTGCACGACCTCTTCCACGTCAGCGTCGCGGAAACGATCGACTTCGCGTTCCTTAACGCCACCAACCATTACCGCATCGGCGCTGCCGCGGATACTGAGCCTATGTTCAGCTTCGCCGCGATCGCCGGCGTCATCAGGGCAGCCGCATAATGAAACGCATCCCTTTAACCCCATCCCAAGGCGAGGAAAAAGACCTCGCCTCCTCTTTTGAGGCGGAACTTCTTCCTTTGGAAGACGTCGAGCAATTCAAACCCCTTTGCGACGAGTTTAAGAAACGCCACCCCAAAGCCGACCATTATCCATATTCTTATCGCGTGCGCGCGTTAAGCAAAAGCAGCGACGATGGCGAGCCTGGCGGTTCGGCAGGGCGGCCCATGCTTTCCTTGCTAGAAGAGAACGACATCGATGGCTTATTGATCGTCGCCCGTTATTTCGGCGGCTCAAAGCTTGGCATCCCACGCCTTCGCCGCGCCTTCCTCGCCGCAGCTAACGCGGCAATAGAAGCAGGGCGCTTTGGTACTTACGTCACCCGTTACGAATACGACGTAGAACTCGACTATTCCACCTATGAAATCCTGAAAAGCAATGCAAATCGCCTACATTTTTCGATTGAAGACGTCGTTTTCGATATAAAAGTGCGCGCGAAAATCCATAGCAGTGCTACACTAGAGCGTCTTGGGGAAAAGGTAGGACTTCCTACCTTAGACCTAGGCACCCCAACCGAAGTAACGATATTGGAGGAAATCAAGAATGATCCCAATCAATGAATACCAATCCCGCCGCGCCGCGCTTCGTTCGTTAATGGACGATAATTCCTTCGCGCTTCTATTCTCAGGCGTGCCCAAGAAATGCTCCGCGGACGAGGACTATCCTTTTGAAGTGAACCGTAACTTCTATTACCTTACGGGCATCGACCAAGCCGATTCGGCGTTGCTCATGATCAAATGCGATGGCGAGGAGCGAGAATACCTCCTGATTTCGCCTTTCGACCCCGTGAAGGAAAAATGGTATGGCAAGCGCCTTACCCCTGAGGAAGCAAGCGCGAAAAGCGGCATCCGCAATATTTTGATGAATACTGCGTTATCTTCTCGCGTCGAGACCACCTTAACGGGCAACTTCTCCGATTTCCCGCCCATCAAAAAGGTTTACCTCGACCTCGAGAAGGAACAAAAGCTCGCCGAAGGCACCTACATCGAGGATTATCGCAAATCGTTGGAAGTGCTCTGCGAGAATCTGGCGGTGATGGATGCCTATGGCCTTATCGTTTCGTTACGTATGGTCAAGTCTCCCGCCGAAATCGCTGAACTCCGTGTGGCCATCGAAGCCACCAAAGTGGGCATCGCTTCAGCGATGGCGCGCATCCGTCCGGGTGCTTATGAATACGAAGTGGCCAACGAGTTCCATCGCGTCATCAACGATTGCTCGGGGTATCAAGGAACGGCCTTCCCCACCATCTTGGCTTCGGGCGTCCATGCGACGTGTCTGCATTATCCTACCCCCTACGAACGCATCGCTTCGGGAGACCTTGTCTTGATGGATCTAGGTTCCCGTAATGGCTACTATTGCGCCGACGTGAGCCGCACCGTTCCCGCGAATGGCGTCTTCACCGATTTGCAACGTACCATCTACTCCATCGTTTTGGGCGCGAATAAGGCGGTGGCCAATTTCGTCCGCCCGGGGCGCACGATCAAGGAAGTCCAATCCTTCACGGTCGAATACCTTGCCGCGGAATGCTTAAGCAAGCGCCTCATCCAAAGCAAAGACGAAATCAGCAACTATTATTTCCATGGCGTCTCCCACCATATCGGTTTGGATACCCACGATCCGGGCGACCCGGATAAGAGCAAACCCCTCGTCGCGGGTAACGTCATCTCCGATGAACCTGGCCTATATTTCAAGGAACTTGGCATCGGCGTCCGCATCGAAGACGATTTGCTTTTGACCGAGGATGGCTGCGAGGTCTTAACCAAAGACATCATCAAGGAAATCCCGGATATCGAAGCCTTCTACAAGCGCGGTCATTAAGAGATTTTTCGCCAAGCAACAACGGATACGGGGCTACGACAACGCTCCGTTTTCGTTTATACTTACTTTCGTATGAGAAAGTATATCTTGGCTATTGACCAAGGCACGACGTCGACGCGTGCCATTTTAATCGACCATGAGGGCAACCTTTGTTACAAGGCCCAACGCCCTGTAGACTGCATCTTCCCCAAACCCGGTTGGGTCGAGGTGGATGCGGACCGCATCTGGATTTCGGTGCTTGACGTCATTAACGAATTAATGGTCGTGTCTGGCGCAGACGTGAACAAAATCGCCGCGATTGGCATCACCAACCAACGCGAAACCACGGTCGTATGGGACAAAGTCACGGGCAAGCCCGTCCATAACGCCATCGTGTGGCAATCCCGTCAAACCCAAGAACTTTGCGATGAACGGATGGACAAGATGGAATTCATCCGTAGCCGCACCGGCTTGCGCATCAATCCCTATTTCTCCGCTTCCAAGATCCGTTATATCCTCGACGCCATTCCCGATGGGCAAACCCGCGCCGAAAAAGGCGAGCTGCTTTTTGGAACGATCGATTCGTGGCTCATCTATAAACTTACCCGTGGCAAATCCCACGCCACCGACGTAAGCAACGCCTCCCGTACGATGCTATTTAACATCTTCACGATGAAATATGACCGCAAGCTCTGCGATATTTGGAACATCCCGATGGCGATGTTACCCGAAGTCAAAGACAATTCCGATGACTTTGGCGAAGCCAGTTTCTTCCCGGGTCACGTCCATATCCATGGCGTCGCAGGCGACCAGCAGGCGGCGTTATTTGGGCAATGCTGCTTTGAAAAAGGCGAATCGAAGAACACCTATGGCACCGGTTGCTTCATGTTAATGAACATCGGTGACAAGCCCATTCTTTCCGAAGCGGGATTATTAACGACCGTCGCGTGGCGCGAGAAAAAGAAAACCACCTATGCCCTCGAAGGCTCCGTGTTCATCGGCGGCGCGATCGTGCAGTGGCTACGCGACCAAACCCGTTGGTTCGAGGATTCCGCGGATTCGGAATACTACGCGAACAAAGTCCAAGATACGGCAGGGGTTTATTTCGTGCCTGCTTTCGTTGGCTTAGGCACGCCTTGGTGGGACGACGAAGTCCGTGGCGCGATCTTTGGCTTAACCCGTGGCGCGGAGCGTCACCATATCACCCGCGCTGGCTTAGAATCCGTCGCCTATCAATCCAAAGACGTCATCGAAGCGATGAAACGCGAAGCGGGATTGGAACTTGCTTCCCTCCGCGTCGATGGCGGGGCCTCCGCGAACCGTTTGCTCATGCAATTCCAAGCCGATATCCTGCAATGCGAAGTCCATCTTCCGTGCTGTCTAGAGACGACCGCTCTTGGCGCAGGTTATTTCGCGGGTTTAGGCTGTGGCTTCTGGAAGAACAAAGAAGAAATCCGTAAGTGCCACGACATCCAAAAGGTCTACACCCCCGAAATGAGCAAAGAAGAAGCCGACGAACGTTATGAAGGTTGGCTTTCCGCCGTCGCGGCCGCGCGTGCGTTCAAACCCAAGAAACATTAAGCCCATGCTTCCCTTCAGGTATTATGGCGGCAACGTCCTGATTGCCCCGAAATCCGAGAACCAGTATTTCAAGCGTTATCGATCCCAATACCCTGAGGAAGACTTTTCCCTTGTCGATTATGACGAGGTCCTTCGTTTCTTTTCCTATCAATACGACGAAGATAAAGCGGTGGCATGCCTCGCCTTGCTAGGTCTAAGCGAAACAAAAGCCAAAGAGCTTTTGCCCTATCTTTGCCGCATGCTGAAAGACCATTATAAGCACGAGGAACTCCAAGAGCTTTTGCCCTTAAAAGAAGCGCTTGTCCGAGAGGGTATTTTTCAAATCCAGGAGGATTCTGCGGCGTTTTTCTGCAATAAATCCATTATTATTCGCGGCTATTATTCGGGTTTGCCTATCTCTGAAGCCTTACAAGATTTGCCTAATATTTCTCTTAACTGGGATTTAGGAAGGCCTGAACTTAAGGACGAGGAAATCGCCCGGGTTGAGTGTTCAAACGTTGAAGAAGCGGTGTATAAGGCAAGAGATTCCGTCGATGCGATGCTTGAAGAAGGCGTTCTCCCTTCCGATATCTATTTTCATAGCGATCTTCCAAACGTCACTTTGCCTGGTATCCAAACTCTTACCGAACCTTATGCTCCAACGGGTGGCAAAGTCATTTATCTGGAGACCAAAAAGGAAGATGCGGTGCAGAAAGATTTGTTCTCGCCCATGGCTTTAGCGGAGCTACATTTGGTGACTTTCGCCACGAAAGCAAAACGGAAACAAGAGGACGAAAAGCGCTTCTTGCGTCACCCTAGCCTAGTTACTAGGCTCTATGCTTTCCTTCCCGATTAGAGTATGATTCCCGCATGGAAGATAAAGAAGCCTTTGTAAAATTCCTCGATTCCATCGGTGCTCCGGCAGCGCTTGACCGCGATTTTTTGTATCAGGCGTTCATGCTTGCTTATGAAGGCGCGGAGAACATGGACCAGATCGCTCCTGGCCTAGGTTCGCTTTCGGTGAACCCCGTTTCTTTGGCGTTATATCTGGTGAACGAGCATTCCTTCTATCTTTCGACTCACCCGGAACTAAAAGCGGAAGAGGTGCAGAAAAAAGAGGAATACCTTTCTTTCCTCGCTTCGGTCGCGTTAGACAAATACACGACCAACGAGCACCTCAATTACCAAAGCGGATCGTTGACCTCGCGCTTCTCGCCGAT
>JBGUWA010000207.1:0-13795 GCA_045220635.1 Candidatus Alloenteromonas sp.
GCAACCCCGTCGACCTCTTCTGCCTGCCCAAAGGTTGCGCCTTCTCCTCGCGTTGCAAGGAGTGCATGCAAATCTGCATCGACAAATACCCCGAGGAAGTCGCCTGCAGCGAATCCGGCCACGCGGCGAGTTGCTGGAAAATGGTTCAGCGCCTCCACGAGGAAGGCAAAATCGACGTTACCGCCACGCCCGAAGGCAAACCTCTTGTCTATAACGGCGCGGTGATCGCCGAAGCGAAGAAACGGAAAGGAGGGAAGGCCAATGGCTAAAGAGAAAATCACGCCTGAGAACGATCCCGATCTCAACCTTGACCCCAATCAAGATCTCTCCTCCCTGAACGAAACGGTCCAAAAAGTGGAGCACGACGTCAAGGACGACGTCATCTTGGAGTGCCGTCACCTCAAGATGTACTTCCCCACCAGCGTCTCCTTGTTCCGCCAGGTGCCGTTAAAAGCGGTGGACGACGTATCCTTCTCCATCAAGCGCGGCGAAACGCTTGGCTTGGTCGGGGAATCGGGATGCGGCAAAACGACCTTAGGCCGCACCATCTTGCAGCTTTACACCGCGACCGGCGGCGAAGTGCTCTTCAACGGCAAGCCCGTCCGCGGCAAGAAGGCCCTCAAGGAATTCCGCCGCAACGCGACCATCGTCTTCCAGGATCCTTATTCCTCATTGAACCCGCGCATGACGGTCTCCGACATCATCTCCGAGCCGCTGGAGATCCATCATCTCTGCAAGAGCAAGGAAGAAAAGGAAGCCCGCGTCGCCGAACTCATGGAAACGGTGGGTCTAAGCAAAGAGCACGCCTCGCGTTACGTCCATTCCTTCTCGGGTGGCCAACGCCAACGCATCGGCATCGCCAGGGCACTGGCCTCCTCGCCGCAATTCATCATGTGCGACGAGCCGGTATCCGCCCTCGACGTCTCCATCCAAGCGCAGATCCTCAACACCTTCCAGGAACTGCAACGGAAATTCGGCCTGACCTACCTCTTCGTGGCCCATAACCTCTTGGTGGTCAAGCACATCTCCGACCGCATCGCCGTCATGTACCTTGGCCATATCGTGGAACTCGCCCCGAGCGAAGAGCTCTATGACGACCCGATGCACCCTTACACCATCTCGCTGCTCTCGGCCATCCCCGAGCCCGATCCCAAGCGGGCCAAGGCCAACAAGCGCCAGATTCTTGAGGGGGACATCCCTTCTCCCCTCAACGCCCCCAGCGGCTGCCCCTTCCGCACCCGTTGCCCCAAGGCAACCGAAAAGTGCGCGGAGCATCTGCCGGAACTCAAGGAAGAAAAGCCCGGTCACTTCGTGGCCTGCCTCTTCCCCGAAGGGAAATAAACACTCGATTATAATGCCTATAAGGCTTTATAAAGGCCGGGCTTGGAAGCGAAGGACCAAGCCTCGCCGCTACTTAAATCAAAGGAGGACAATCAACATGAGATTTAAGAAAAACATGATGCTCTCTGTGTTAAGCACTTCGATGTTGGCCTGCGTCGCCTGCGGCGGCGGCAACTCCAATAGCCTTACCGTCTGCCTTGCCAGTGAGCCTCAATCCATCGACCCGGCGTTAAACTCCGCCGTTGACGGCGCAACGTTGCTCGTGCACCTCGACGCGGGTCTTTATCGCTATCAGAAACAAGCCAACGGATCCCTCGGCTTGACCTTGGACCTCGCGTCCAAAATCGAAAAGGCGAAAGCCGAAGTCATCGACCACGTCTATGACGCGGATGCCGATGTCTGGCTCCCCGAAGTCTATGAGAACGGCACCCGTTACACCGTCACGCTCCGCGACGGCATCAAGTGGTCCGACGGCTCCCCCATCACCTCGGATGACTTCATCTATTCCTGGAACCGCGCCTCTGGCTCTTGGCTCGCCGCGGACTATTGCTACATGTTCGAAGCGATCTGCGATGGCGTTGCCCACGAAAGCGATGAAATCCTCTTCCCGAGCCTTGCCATCAAAAAGGTTTCCGACACCGTCTTCACCTTCGACGTGATGGTCGACGTCCCTTACATGGATCAGCTCTTGGCCTTCCCGACCTACTTCCCGGTCCAGAAAGCCACGGTTGAGAAGTACGACACCAAAGACCCCGGCACTTGGGCGACCGAAGCCTCGACCTTCGTCTCCTGCGGCGCTTACAAGCTCTCCGAATGGGTCCACAATTCCTACATCACCCTCACCAAGAACCCCAACTACTGGGATGCCGCCAACATCAAAATGGACAAGATCACCTTCGCTCTTTCCGATGATGACAACGCGATTCTCGCTTCCTACAAGTCTGGCGCTTACGACATGATCGACTCGGTCCCGAACGAACAGATCGACGAACTCAAGAAACAATATCCGAACGAATTCGTCATCGCCGGTCAAATGGGCACCTATTACATCTCGTTCAACGTCAACTCCAAGATCTTCACCAAGGCCACCAACGAGCCCGCCCGCGCCAAAGTCCGTCAGGCCTTAGGCCTCTTCATCGACCGTCAGTACATCGTCAAGGAAATCGGCAAAGCCGGCCAACAGCCCGCCAACGCCTTCGTTTCCTCTGGCCTCTCTGATCCCGCCGGCGGCGAATTCGTCGACCACAACGGCCCCAATGGCGATGGCAAAGGCTATTACGACAAGGGCGAAACCGACGAAGCCTATGCTTCCAACGTCGCCAAAGGCATCGCCTTGCTCAAAGAAGTGGGCTACACCTATGATGACGCCACCAAGAAGTTCACCGACTTCCCGGCCTTCAAGTATCTCTACAACACCAGCTCTGGCCACCAAGCCATCGCCGAGAACATCCGCGACACGCTTGCCCGCCATGGCATCACCGTTAACCTTGAGAACCAAGACTGGTCGACCTTCCTCCAGACGAGGAAAGAAGGCAACTACGACGTTGCCCGTAACGGTTGGGTCGCCGACTACGATGATCCTTCCTCCTTCCTCTCCATGTGGACCACGCAATCCGGCAACAACGATTCTCAGTTCGGCAAGGGTGACCACCTCGACCAAGCCGTCTACTCCGCCGACCTCGATCTCGATGGCACGAAGGAAATCGGTTTGACCTGGGCGCAATCCTATGACGTGCTCATGGATAAGTCCGCCAAGGAATCCGATCCCGCCAAGCGCTTCAAATATCTCCACAACGCCGAAACGTTGCTCATGGAGACCGGCGCCATCTGCCCGATCTACTACTACACCGACATCTACATGATCAAACAGAACGTCAAAGGCTTCTTCTCTTCGCCTCTTGGCTACAAGTTCTTCATGTATGCCACCAAAGCCTAATCAAGCTTAGGTAACTCATGATGTCAAACCACCCCGAACGCAGCAGCGGTAGGGGTGGTTTTTCCTTTCAGAGAAAGTGTTTGTCGTGGGGGATTTAAAAATAACGGGGTTTTGCGGGTAAAACCGACGGATTTTTCTTCCAAGATATGCACGTCTTGCATATACTTAGGCCATGAACGATTTCGAAAAGCAAGTATTACAACGCATCCGCGATGGCATGAAGCGTCGCAAAGTCACCCAGATGGATCTCGCGAAGGTCCTCGAGGTGCAGCAATCAAGCATCTCCCGCATGCTCGGCGGGGCACCCTTCCCTTCCTTAGGGCAACTCAAGATCATCGCTGAGATGCTAGACATGTCCCTTTATTACCTCATCGGCCTTCAGGAAGAGTCGTACCGCGAACTAACCGCAGACGCGGCGAAGGTCGCCGACGCCTATTCCGACGCCGATCCAGTCATCCAACTCGTGATTCGTCGCGTCTTGGATATCAAGGACGAAGAGAACTGATTTCGGTTGAACTTATTCGCGGAGGCGGTTTCTGAATCCCCTCCGTTTTCTTGCAAATCAAAAGGCTTCCATCAGCGTTCCCCGGATCGGAATCGACACCAGGAAAAAATACGTCTTGTCGCTTGTTTCTCGCGCGTCTATAATATGCAAGCCGTCATCCGGCAAGTGGATAACGGGCCTGGGACTTTAGCTCAGTTGGGAGAGCACCTGCTTTGCAAGCAGGGGGTCGTCGGTTCGAGCCCGATAAGTTCCACCAAAAAATGGCTGAGTAGCCCAGTTGGTTAGAGCATTCGGTTCATACCCGAAGTGTCGAGGGTTCGAGTCCCCCCTCAGCCACCAAAAAATTAACTAAAACTCCGAAAAGCTTCGATGGCATCGGAGTTTTTTGTTTTTCAAGGAAATGATTTTTGCAAATCTAAAGTAAAAATAGAGTAAAACTGCCTGCCCTGTATATTTACAAAAAGCCCTATTTTCCGAGGAAATGTGATTAACAGGTCTGGTAATTTTGGTTTTGATTGTTTCTTTCGGGAAATAGGTTCATGCGTGGGCAATCGAGCCTTACCGATGTAAGATGTGGAATTAGTGCCACTCTTCAGCCTGGGGATTTATCCCTCACTTTATCCCTTACTTTATCCCTTACTTTCATTCTTCTACACAAAGCGGGCGAGGAGTTCGGGAAGAGGGACATCGAGGCCTTCAGCCTGCTCGAGGGGACGCGCTACCGGCTCGGGAAGAACGCCGTCATCTGCACGACGCGCACCATCTACCCGATCGGGGAGAACGCCTACGCCCTGCCGGTGACCGCGATCTGAGGAGGCGGGCGGCCGGGCGGATGTCGCCGCATGCAACGGGAAGCCGCAGCGATGCGGTTTTCTTTTTGACAGGTGTTCCAAAATGGAACAGGCAACCGAAAAAACGCTTAAAAATCTGTCACGGGTCATTATAATGTTCGCCGTCATCCTAAGGAGGTCAGTCTCATGGATATGAAGAAACTACTGTTGGGCGTTGCGACCGTCTCGACGTTCGCGGTGGTCCTCGCCCTTTCCATAGCCGCGAATGGCGGCACGGAATACGGACGCGACGTCAGGGCCACTTTAGGTGGGACGTGGTACCACTATGCCGCCGTCGCAGCGACCACACTCAAGCATGGTAGCCGCGAATTCTGGGCGAATAGCTCAAATGGATGCACCACGCACCAATTCAGCGATCCGGGGGAGGTCTGCGTCGAAAAAGACTTCTCGACCTACGATTCCTTCCTCACTTTGGATAGCGAAGACGATAGGTACCTCGCCCCGCTTGCCGCGACCCCGGTACTCGATATGGAACATGGCACCTTGACGTATGGATTATTTCCTCAGACCACCGTGGTCGACGCGGATATACTCTCCGCGCTTAGCGCCATAGAAAGCCCTGAGGATAACGGCTGGTACCTCTATGGGGACGAATATTACGCCAAGGTCGAGGCAAACCCTTATTTCGATTCATATAAATTCGATAACGGGAACGCCATCGTCAGAGGCACGACCTATTGGTTCAAGTGTGAACCAATCACCTGGAAAGTGCTTTCTAGCTCGGGTGGCGACTATTTCGTCGTCTCCGACGTATTGCTCGACGCCCACCGCTTTGGCGAAGAATACTCAGATCTAAGGGACGGGCATTACGCGAACAACTACGAATATTCCGAAATCAGGGCGTGGATCAACTCCGATTTCTACAACATGGCATTCTCCGTCGGGAATTCGCATATCAAGACGACGACCGTCGACAATGGCGCCTCCACGACACCGTCCGATACAAACAAATACGCCTGTGAAAACACCGAGGACAAGGTGTTCTTGCTGAGTTACCAAGAGCTCGCGAATAGCTCCTATTTCGCTACTGACGAAGCAAGGGAATGCAGGACGACCGATTGGGCGAGGGCCAGGGGAGGTTATTACGCGACCGAGGAAGATTATGCCTATAACGGCATGTATTGGACGCGCTCACCCGATCATAGATCCCCCAACGGCATTAGATATGGCAATTACGACGGCTCCCTCAGTTGGCCCTCCGGTGGCGATAATACGTACAGATGCGTCCGCCCCGCCATCACGTTGACTATCGCTTAGCGAGGCGAATCAACCGCCATTTGCCGCCTTTTCCGTTAATGGAATAGCAAATAGGGCCAAAGCCAAGAATTCCGCAGCGATGCGGTTTTCTTTATGGGCCGGGATGGCGGTGGGGCAAGCAAAAGAAAACGCCGGTCGCCCGGCGAATTCATATGTATTTGGTTTCGCTTAGCAATTGTAGGTGATGACCAGCTCGGATAGATAGACGGGGTTCTCGTTATTGTCGTCGAACAGGATTTCGAATGAGCAGGGAAGCAGCCCGCCGTTATACGCGGTTTTATCGGTGAAGGAGTACGTTTCCTTGCAAGTCATAAGGAAAGTGGAATTCTCTTCCCCGTCGATCTTATAAGAAGACAAAGAACAATCCTCCATATCGTCGGCATAAATGGGCTTCTCCCCGGTGAAGTAAAGGTTACCGCCTTCGAAAGTTGCCTTTACTGAGGCGATGTTATTGATGCAGTTCTTGAAAACAATGGTGGAATCAAATTCATCCAGATAGGAATGCAGGAAAAGCATTTGGAGGTCGGAGGATAGCTCTAGGCCTTTGTTTTCGTCGATATTGGGTTCTATCTCCGACTCATCATAGTTCGTTAAGCTGAATTGGAGGTTAGTGTAGCCGCCCGCCGACAGGGCATAGAAACTGTAGTAGGTGTAATTGGGGTTGAGGGTGAGCGGGTTTTCGTCGTTTTCCCTGTACCCTCCATAAAGTTCAACAGAGGTGAAATCGATGGTCAGCGTATAGGCCGATTGGCCTCCGATCCCCCTATTTACCGCAAAGGCGGGGTTGCCTCCGTTTTCTTTCATCGTAAGCATAAGGGCGCCGACCGAGACTGCGGACACGGCGATTGCCGCCAACATCAGTTTTGCCTTCCCCATATAAAAATCCTCCAACGATTCAAACGCCGACAATTATAGTGGAAGGAGGATGATATCCAAAGGATATTTTGCTTTTGCGATGTCATAAAGGAATGCTTCTATTGTTTATCTCAGCGCAGGAGAATGTAGGAGGGCCAAGGGAATAGTAGGGCCAAAGCAAAACCATTGAACGGGATTCGGCGATTTAATCGATTTTTACTACGAAAATTACTACGACTACTTAATCACACTTAAATGCTCGATTAATATACTTGTAAAGAAATTACGAAGTTGATTCAGATAATGTAATTTCTTACGAAAAACGTAGTAGAAAATAGTAAAAACTTATTAACTATGTTAATGCGGTCAAATGAGAAACTATCATAAAATGACAGTAAATCCTAATAGTTTAGATATCATCTTATGATAGTTTACCACCTGTTTTTTCCCCCCTCAGCCACCAATTTGTAGAAACAGTTCCCAAAACGAGTGCCTCGGAGGGAACTTTTTCGTTGCCATCAGCATCCATTCTTAACAGGTTTTGCAAGCTAGTAAACCGAGATGATAGCGCCCTAACTAGAAAATAGCCCGATGTGGGCCTCGCGGTCGAATCCCGCGATGTCGGAAATTGGCGGATTCGCAATCTGTTGGGACTTTTTGTCGGCGCGTCTTTATCGCGTTGTTTTATGCCAGACTTAAAACGGGGGCAACGCGGAAAGGCTCATGGCTTGTTCGCGATCGTCTCTGTTAATTAAAACGGATCCAAATCTTTTCGCCTTTCAAAGCGAGGTTATGGCATTTGACAAGGGCGTAAATCGCCTCGGCGTGATACAGGCCGTCGTGCTCGTTTGCATCAAGACTGATGATGCGGAGCGCTTCGTCTAATAGCGCCTGGGCCGATTGGACGCCTTCCAGCTGGACGGCATAATCCGTCATCGGCTCGACGACATCTTCGTATTGGAAGACATATTCTTCTTCCTCGGTGTAGTAGGTGAATTCTTCGAGGTCGCTTCGGTATAGGCGGCCGACAGGCACTCCGTTTTCATCGCAATATTCATAGCCGTCTGGATGAAACAGCCACCTTGCATGATTCGAGGTTTTTCCAAAGCGTTTCTTGCACGCTTCAAAGATGTCGCAGTGGCTTCGCTTGATCCTGACAACTTGGGAAACGTCTTTCATCCATTCCTCGGCTTCCTCCAAACGGAACGCACGATAGGGCGTATCATAGCCGACTTCGCCTTCGTTGATCTGGTTGTTCAAGGGAGGATCCGGCTTCCAAACCCGCCTAAAATAAACATCTCTAGACATGAATAAACCTCCTAATCGTTTCGTCAAGCCTTCTTCAATTGAACCAGTTCGAGCGGGTCCCACTTCACCGCCTCGATGAACGCTCTTTTTTTGGATGCGGGAAATGGGTGACCATAATAGTTTTCTTCCGAATCGACGGATCGCAGATTGGTTCCATTAAAGTAGGACAAATAGTCTTTTGGCTCGAAAATATGTGTGAAAACGCCTTCTTTTGCCAAGGCGAGGCAAACCTTTATCCCGGCTTCGTTTGCAGGTTCGCACGTAAGATAGAGGAAATAGCCATCTCGATCCTTTTCGATGCGGAGATCAATACGCGTGCCATTCTCCCAATATCGGATTTCGAAGGCATGGTCGAACCCAAGGCGTTGCGATGCGTACCATCGGTCGAATTCCTCATAACTTTCACCGTCGATCAAATCAAGACCAAGCGTCCTGCCGTCGGATGCCCATTTATAGTTCTGCTGATGGGTCTTTTCTTTCGAAGGATTTAGGCCAAGGGCGGATGCCGCGATGCAGAAATACCGGCAATACTGATTGGCGCTAAGCCTTTTGAAATGGGTCGTGTTCTTTTCTGACATCACCCCGCTTTTCCAATAGGAGCGGAAAAGGCCAATGTCGACGCCTTCGTAACGGCGGTAATGGGCCTTCCCTTCTTTCGGGTATAGTTTCCAATAGTCCTTGTATAGAATCTCTCCGCTCCGCATCTCGTAATCGAGATTTTTCGAAACGAACGATTCATATGTGCCCTCTTGTATGGATTTCATCAGTGCTTGGAGCAATCCGCCCAAGGGCTCAATCCATTCACATTCGGCGATGGTCTTGAAGTCCCTTTTGGCATCATCCCCCTTCCCATCGGAGACGCTTAATAGGGTTCTTCGCCCGATAAGGATGCCATAGAAGACTTCCCCTCGGTAATGATCGCGGCTGAACGTTAATGTGTGCCAATACCATTTCTTGCGGTAGCTTCGGTCGAAGATTTCCCGGTATTCGCGTTCCTCTTTCTCGCTGAGATCGTCGTATTCTCCATATTCGGATTCTTCGAAACTCCCCCGCGGTACGCGAAAGTAGAATTCGTAATGCTCAACCCCGTATTCCGCGGAAGTGGATTGGTTTTTCAGCTGGCTAAGAGGTTCGAAAAGAGTTTCTAGTTTTGCGAGTAGTTCCGGGGTGGCCAACCGGCGCTCGAATAAATCGTAATTCGACTCAAAGAGCTTGCCGTCCAAATAGGACTCGGTCCAACGTTCGTAGGGTCGCATCGTCATTTCCTCCTCATTCCTTTTATGAGCGAATCGAAATCAACCGGGCGATAATCTATCCTTTCGGCGGATACGCAACGGCAATTGGAATAATCGTCCATTAGATGCTTTTTATCGTGCACGTGTCCAAAGAAATAGGTATATCTAGAGCAAATGAAGGACAGATCTTCGAAGGGCTCGTGCATGAGGATGATCCCTGGTTCGACCATCATAGGTTTGCGCGTAGCTACCTCGAAGCCGCAGGCGATATAGTCCCGGGGTTTCCGCGTGTCGTGATTTCCCATGATTAGGATCTTTCGCCCGTTTAGTCTGCTAACGAGGTTTTCGATGACTTCGATTCTCCTGCTGAGAGTGAAGTCGCCGAGGACATATACGAGATCATCGCTTTGGACCGTCTCGTTCCAATTGCGGATGAGCATCTCATTCATGTGCGAAACGTCGTGAAAAGGCCTATTTGCGTATTGAATGATGTTCGCGTGCCCGAAATGGGTATCCGCGATGATGTAGCGCTTCATGGTTATGCCTCCTTGTTTGGGATATGCTCGTTTGCTGTTTAGAGCTTGCGTTATTGATACGGCACACTGCAATTTCCTTTCTTTCTTCGATTAATGTCTCTTGTTTTATGACTTCCCCGATTCATATTCCTTTTCGGCGATGCTGATCTGGGTTTGAAGCTCTTCGGCCGTAGGAAGGTGGGCTGCGATTTCCTTGGCTCTGGCGTTATCGTAGGTCGCTACGCCCATCGGGGTCGTGATTCCTTGGAAGGATAGGTGCACGTCAGTTTTGTCCATGCCTTTGCAAACGAGCAGGCCGATGGTCGGATTGTCGGAAGGATCACGCAGATAAGCGTCAATCGCGTTGACGTAGAAATTGAGCTTTCCAGCAAACTCAGGCTCGAAAGGCTTAGCCTTCAGTTCGAGTACGACATAGCAACGTAGCCTGATGTGGTAGAAGAGGAGATCAATTCGCCTTGATTTGCCCGAGATGATGAGTTCCTTTTGCCGTCCGACAAATGCCCATCCCTGGCCAAGCTCCAAAAGAAACCGCGTCATGCGCTTCTCCAAGGCATCTTCTAATTCATATTCATTGTGCTCTTCGGCTAGTTGGACGAATCCAAAATCATAGTTACCCTTAAGCAGGTCTTGGGCTAGCTTGCCTTGGGCATCTGGCAGCGTTTCCGCGAAATTGGTTACGGCGGCTCCGGCAGTATGGTAGAGATCGGCGCGGATGCAGTTTTCAAGCGCGCTTCGACTCAGGTTATCGGCGATTGTCTTTTTGATATAGAAAAGAGCTTCCTCGATGGATTTGCATTTGGTGATGATCAAAACGTGATGCATCCATGGGATTAGACCGAAAAAACTGGGAAAAGCAAATTCTCCAGCAGCTTGCTGGACTTTTGTAACAAAGGCGCTTTTTACCCCTTGCCGAGGCTGCGGAACCGGGGCATCAGGCAATTCTCCAGCAGCTTGCTGGACTTTTTCAAAATGGCCGTAAGTAACGTAGAAAAGAAACCATTTTTTCATATAGAAAAGATTGGTGGTGCTGAATCCCTTCGACGCCGGGAATTCCGCTTGCAAATCGAGAGCGACCTGTTCCACAACGCCCTTTCCCCATCTTTCTTCTGCGCGAAGCAAAACCAAGTCGCGCCCTAGGCACCAATTGAAGTATAGCTGCTCGGAATTGACTCGGATCGCGGCTTTGATTTGAGCGTTGCGATACCGCCGTTTGATATCCACGATCCAATCGGCGTATTCCTTATTCACCCTAACGTCATGGCTATGGGTGATTCCGTTTTTGATATCCATGCTTATTCTCCTTTCTCGCCAATGGGTTTGATTCGGACCCACTGGGTCAAGTCATGCCCCGTATCGTAGGCGCGGTAATAGGGGTCTTCTTTTCTCTCTTCGTAACGGAACCTTTTCAGGCGTAGGTTACGGGTGACGTAGATATCCGCGTAATCGATCGCCCTCTCTTTTTCGACAAAGGTGCCGAGGATACGATCGCCGTGATAGACCGCGTAATGGGCTATGCCGCCTCCCCATCTAGCGTGATAACGGGGCGTTTCGACTTCGGGGAAGGGACGGCATTCGACATCGTTTCCGTCGTCGTACATGTCGCCGTTGTTGTATTGGTCGTAGGTCAGGTTGATCTGCGCTTTGATTCGCTCGAGTTTCAATCCGGGGGAGTATTTCTCCAAAGCCAGGATGACGTCCACGAGGCTCGTCCGCCACGTATGAACTTCCCAATCCTTTTCGTTTTTGGGGCTTTGGTCTTTGTTCTTGGGATGCGTGTCATCGTAAGAGAGGTAGATGCGCGAGTCTTTGTTGATATGGTTGTCGAAAGGAGATCCTTCATAGGCGACGTCTTTGACACCGGACATGTCGTAGAACCAGTAACGGTAGGAATAATTACTGAGGAACCACTCGGGCAAATCTGCGACGTTAAGGCGCGTCTTCCGTCCCGTTTTCCGATGGCGGAGATAGGGGGATTCCGCGTCGTCTTCCAAGGTCAGTAAATGCTGCTTGATTGGGCGCTTCCCCGTCTTCATGGCAGGGATTTCTAAGATGTCGTTATAGAAGCAACGGAAGTTCTCGTGCGTTTTGTCTTCGTGGTAATGGCCGAAATACCAATAGATAAAAGAGCATTCGCTTCGGATGTATTCGAGCTTGTCCGTATCGTTATCCCAAGAATAGCCAAACATCTCCCTGACGATGCGAGTTGGGGCGCAGTGGGTGAGGACGTAGTCGACCTTTCCGCCTTCCATGGTGAGGTTATCCAAGGCGCGCTGGACGTCCTCTTCGGCGATGTGTTCCTCAGGCCACCAGGTTAGCCCTGGGGTCCGATAGGCCTTGTCGATGGAAGTGGCCCCGCCTAGGCAAAGGAACGAAAGGCCGTTGATATGGAGGATTTCTCCGCGCAGGACGTGATAGACGCTTCGTCCTAGGTAGTGGACTTTGGCCCCGAATCGCTCGACGACGGGGAATTGGTTTAGAAGAGGGAAGTTCTCATGGTTCCCATCGATGAAAAGGACGGTAGGACGAAGCAAACCATATTGGGTGATATAGCAGTCTTTCTCGCTCCAGACGATCCCGGCGTCTCCAAGGATGATAAGGACGTCGTTTTCGGATGCGTAGCGATGCTTGAAATAGTCCTTTATCTTTTGGAAATCGATGAGCCCGTGGGTATCTCCGGTGATATAGATCATTGTTCTTTCCTCCGATAGCGTTGAATGGTGGACTGCACCTCGATTCGGCGTTCTTTCACTCCATAATAGTTGCTTAGGAAAGAAAGGCGTTCTTCGACCCAGGCGACATCGAGGCCTTGGTAGTGGGATGCGAGGAAAGCGGCTAGTTCTTTGGAATCGAAGCGGATCGCGGCGTCCCGAAAGGCCAAGATGCGGTCGAGCAGGGGCTCATATTCCTTGGGGAGCGAAACGGAGCATGCATTTCCGTAAGCGAAGGAGCAGGGGAAAAGGCATTTGTGGTCGCGGACTTCTTTTTCGATATCGTAGGACCAGGAATTCCTTCCCGTATCCAATTCATGGCGGATGACCGCGACGTTCATTTCGTAGGCAACGTCGTTGCAATGCGTTCTTTCTTCGATGGCAAGAGGCGTAAATGGGTGCTTCGATAGTTCGGATAGGAACACGTCGGAATGGGCCTTCCCGATGGCATGGGAAGCCCCGTGAGTTTCCCAGTCCAACTTGCTTTCGAGAAGAAAGAAGAACGGGTTGAAATGCCTATCCAGGTATTCGGCGAAAAAGTCGCGGAAGGCGAGGTAATCCTGGTCGTTTTCAAAGTGGTATTCCATGGGCAAGCACCTCCATCCTGCATATGCGGCAGGGCATAACTCAAATCAGTGTATATGCTGTACATGCATGATAGAACATCAAAATATGTTATGCAAACAAAAAAATTACTAGAAGAAATATGCGCCCTGAGCATAAACTATGGGCATGAATGAATTCGAAGCAGGCGTGGTCGCGCGCATCAAAGAAAGCATGAAAACCAGGGGCCTTACCCAAGAGGAACTGGCTAAATCGATAGGGGTGAAGCAATATACGGTTTCCCGCATGCTAAGCGGTTCTCCCTTCCCGACAGTAGAACAGCTTGCCTTGATCGCGAATGCCTTGGACGTATCCCTTTACTACCTCATCGGGATCCAAGAGGAATCCTATCGCGAGCTTTCCACGGAAACGCGCAAGGTCGCGGATGCCTACCAATTTGCCGATCCGATGGTGAAGGAGATCATCAAGCGGCTCCTCGTGATCAAATAACGGCTGCGCTTTATGCGGACTTCGCTCTTTTTGCCGTAAAGCGGCGCTTATGTGTTACTTGACTGAGTGTCGGCTTACTGTCATTATCGGGTAATTTGTTTCTACCCCATTTATTCCAATTCCACCGATGTCGCAGAGCCTCGGCCCCTTGGAACCCCAAGCAATCGTTCGCGCCCGCTCCGAGGTGAATTCGTCCGATACTTCCGATGA
>JBGUWA010000208.1:0-2316 GCA_045220635.1 Candidatus Alloenteromonas sp.
ATGTTCCATCCACCGCCGCCGCCATAAATCCAGGCCGCGCCGTCGCAACGGAAGCCATCGACGCCCTTATCGAGCCAGTACTTGCCGATCTTCTTGATTTCGGTACGGACCGCGGGTTTGTCGTAGTCGAGGTCTGGCATCGAACCGGAGAAGACGTGTTCGCCCGAATACCAATCGGGATGTTCCCGCGTCCAGGGATGCTGGTCGGAAGTGTGGTTCAAGACCATGTCCATCAAGACGCGGATGTCTTTCTTATGGCATTCTTCGATCAGTTTGGCGAAATTGACGCCACCGCGTTCGTACTTGGAGTCGATGCTGTAATAGTCTTTGACGTCGTAGCCGTGGTAATCCGCGGAAGGATGGCAAGGCGAGAGCCAAATGCCGCCGACGCCGAGGTTCTTGAGGTAGTCGAGATGATCGACGAGGCCTTTGAAGTCGCCGATGCCATCGCCATCGCCATCGGCGAAGGAATACACGAGCAACTGATACCAGGTGCGATGCTTGTTGTCTAAGTTCCCCGCCGGCGGGTTATACGGTTCATAAGACGTATCGATGGAAGAGCTTGATGCCGCCGCGGAAGAGGAAGCTTGTTGCTGGCTTGGATCATTCTGCGTCCAATCGCCATCGGAGTACCACCAATAGCCCTTGGAAGGGATGAAATGGTCCGAGGTTTGGCTTTGGCCATTCGCGCTGAAGATGATCCAAAGCGAGGTGTAATCGTTGAATTCGTAGGTGTTCCAATTCGCATCCCAGCTCTGAAGTTGGACGCCCGGCCACGATTCGAAGAGGTTGGTGATGCTGCCGCTGCTATCCTTGGTCCACGCCCAAACGTGCGTATAACGCACCGGCGCGAAGACGCGGATGTGGTCGATTTCGGGAAGGGTCGACGCGGAAGAGGTCGTGCCACCGCCGCCGCCTTGCGAGGTGTTCGAAGGAGGATTCGAGGTGGGGTCATTCGATGAGGTTGCAGGCGCGCCACCTGAGCTATCTTGGTTGGAGGCGCTGGAGGAAGGCGTGCCACAAGAGGCTAGAAGGCAAGCCATGGAAAGAGCGAAGATCGTTTTGACGTTCATTTATGTTCTCCGTAATGCAAATTGATTATACCTTAGACGCGCACATAATGCGCGCACAAAAGTTACAAAGGGGAGGTAAGGACGAAAGCCTGACCCTAGTTTCTATTCGAAGAGTTCTTCGATGGGTTCCCCAAGAAGGCTGGTGCGTTTTTCCAAGTTGAAGTTCTTTAAGATCGAAGCGCCCATGTCGGCGAAGGTGGCGCGTTCCTCAAGGTATTTGCCGTTAGTGATGCTCGGCGAATACATCAGAAGAGGCACTTTCTCGCGGGTATGGTCGGTGCCTTTGAAGATCGGGTCGTTGCCATGGTCGGCGGTGACCATAAGCAAATCGTCTTCGCGCATGTTCTCGATGAACTCGGCTAGGCGCTTATCGAGGCGTTCCAAGGCGCGGGCATAGCCAATGGGGTCGCGACGGTGGCCATATTCGCTATCGAACTCGACGAGGTTGACGAAGCATAACCCGGTCCAGTCCTCGTTTTTGAGTTGCTCGATGGTCTTGTCCATGCCATCTTCGTTGCTGACGGTGTGCACGGTCTTGACCACGCCCGCCATATTGAAGATGTCGCTGATCTTGCCCACGCAAGAGACCATGTAGCCATTTTCCTTCAACGTATCCATGTCGGTGAGCTCGCTCGGAGAGAGGGCGTAGTCATGACGGTCGCCGGTGACGCGCTTGAAGTCTTCCGCGCAGGTGCCGACATAGGGGCGAGCGATGACGCGGCCGACTTTCCATTCGGGTTTCATGCAGATGTCGCGGGCGATTTCGCAACACCGATAGAGTTCCTCTAACCCCGTCACTTCCTCGTGGGCGGCAATTTGAAGCACCGAGTCGGCGGAGGTATAGACGATCAAAGAGTTATCGCGCATTTGTTCTTCGCCAAGCACCTTGAGGATCTCGGTCCCCGAAGAAGAGTAATTGCCGATGAGCTTATGCCCCGTGCGAGAAGATAGCTCATCCATGAGCTCTTTGGGGAAGCCGGTGTCGGTGAAGGTTTGGAAGGGGGTAACCGTGTTGACGCCCATCATTTCCCAGTGCCCCGTCATCGTGTCTTTGCCGTTGCTGGTCTCACGAAGCCTCAACGAGAAGGCATGGGGATGCTCTTTGACGGGTTTGACGCCCATGATGTCGGTCAATTCGCCTAGGCCCATCGATTCCATGACGGGAACGTTTAACCCGCCGACGGATTCCGCGGCGTGGGCGAAGGTGTTCGAGCCGACGTCGCCAAAGCGATCGGCATCGGGT
>JBGUWA010000209.1:0-2083 GCA_045220635.1 Candidatus Alloenteromonas sp.
TTTGTCCCATTTACCGCAATCTTTGGAACAAATGATTCGTGTTCTCACCTCGGGTGAGGCAAAATAAAGAAAAGAGGTACTTACATGGACATTCAAAGCAACTACCAGCGTTGGCTCGATTCCCCTCGCGTCAGCAAAGAAGACAAAGAGACGTTACGTTCGCTTTCGCCAGAACAGATCGAAGACGCTTTCTTTAAGAACGCCGAATTCGGCACGGGCGGCCTTCGCGGCGTGCTTGGTCCTGGCACCAACCGCCTCAATTTGCATACCGTCGGCCGCATCAGCGTCGGCTTTGCCCTTTACCTTAAGGACCTTTGGGGCGAAGAAGGCTTGGCCCGCGGCATCGCCATCTCGCACGATAACCGTTATTTCTCCCGCGAATTCACCTTGTTGACCGCGGACATCTTCAACCAGATGGGCTTCAAGGTCTACATCTTCGACGCGCTTCGCTCCACCCCCGAGCTTTCCTTCGCGGTGCGCGACCATAACTGCGTTGGCGGCGTCATGATCACGGCCTCCCATAACCCCAAGAACTACAACGGCTACAAAGTCTATGACGAGAAGGGTTGCCAGCTTATCCCCAACAAAGTCGAAAGCTTGCTCTCCTTCATCGACGCGCTTCCCGATGAGCTTTCCTTCGAGGTTCCTCAGGCGGAGAAAAAAGGCGAACTCGTCGTCTTAGGGGCCGCTACCGACCGTCGTTACCAAGATCTCGTCAAACGCGTGCAGGTTCACCCCGAACTCCCCAAGAAAGGCTTCAAAGTCGTCTATTCGCCGCAGCACGGCGCTTCCTATGAAGGCGCGATGGATGTCTTCTCTTCCCTTGGCTATGAGATCATCCCCGTTAAGGAGCAATGCGTCCACGATCCCAACTTCGGCGCGACCCGTTCCCCCAACCCCGAAGTCGCTTCGGCTTGGGAGCTCCCGCTTCAATACGCGGAGAAATACCAAGCGGACCTCGTCGTCATGACCGACCCCGATGGCGACCGTTGCGGTCTCGCGTATCTAGGGAAAGATGGCGAATACCATCGCTTGACCGGCAACGAATCGGCGGCGATGCTCATCGATTACCTCTGCAGCGAACGCAAAAAAGTCGGCCTTATGGTGAAGAATCCGGTGATGTATGACACCATCGTCTCCTCGATGCTTGGCCGTAAAGTCGCCGAATCCTATGGCGTGAAGGTCGAATCCTTCCTCACCGGCTTCAAATTCATCGGTTCCCGCATTGGCTACTATGAAGATTTAGGCGATGGCCCGAACTTCTTCTTCGGTTACGAAGAATCCTATGGTTGCCTTGCCGCCGACTTCGTCCGCGACAAAGACGGCATCCAGGCCATCTTGCTCTATACCGAAATGGCCTTGTTCCATCATCTTCGCGGCAAAGACCTTGGCGAAGTGTATCAAGAGCTGCAATCCCGCTTTGGCTTCCATAAGGCCATCATGAAAGACATCTATTTCGAAGGCAAGGAAGGCAGCGATAAGATGGCCGCCCTCATGTACGCCCTCCACGAGAAACCTTATGGCGAAATCAACGGCATCAAAGTCGACCATATCGGCGATTACCTCAGCGACAAGATGATTTACGCGGATGGCCATAGCGAGCCCATTGAAGGTTTGCCACCTTCTGACGTCGTCAAATTCTTCCTCGAGGATGGCTCCACCTTCTGCGTCCGTCCTAGCGGAACCGAACCCAAGGTGAAGTTCTACGTCGAAGTCGTCGGCGACAAGGAGGAAGGCTTAGAAGAAAAAGCCGAGGCGCTCTGCCTCGACATCAATCGCAAGATTGGCTTAGCCTAAGAGTTCCTTAAGCGTAAGAAGCACCCCGTCCTCCTCGACGGGGTTTTTCGTTTGGGGGAAACGGGAAAGAAGATGGGGCGAACGGTTGTTCTTCATCGCGAAGGGATGACCCGCGACCGATAGCATTTCCATGTCGTTAGGGGCATCGCCAAAGGCGTAGACGTCTTCCTTGGATAAGCCAAGTTGCTCCATGATGTGAAGCAAAGCCGTGCCTTTGTGGGCGCCTGGAACGAATAGCTCGGAATTGCCAAATCCCGACCAGCTCCGCCAGCCGATGTTCTCGAAT
>JBGUWA010000210.1:0-6671 GCA_045220635.1 Candidatus Alloenteromonas sp.
CCGCGTTGTTGCCGATGATGATTAGACGAATGTTGTCTTTGCCACCAGGGCCATCGAAATAGATGACCTGGCCTGCGTCGGCCGAAATTTCGGATTTCTTCTTGGGTCCTTTGGCGGCGTCTTTTCTCGCCTTGGCGAATCCAAGGACGAGGTTGTTGTTCTTTTCGTCCCAGACGTTGACAAAGATGGTCACCTTCTTGTCCGGTTCAAGCGTGGCGCATAAGGATTTGATGACCCCGTTGGCGACGCGGATGTTCGCATAGTCGTCACCAATGGCGACCAAGACGTAATCGGGTTGCTCTTTATGCGGGGCAAACGGGGAATGGAAGGGGACGTGGTTGGGCGCCTCAACGGAGGAGATGTCCATCGCGCGAATGTCGCCAATGCCAAAGTCATGGAAGTAGAAACACGGAACGGGGATTTCCTGGTTCTCGATGGAAGAGGAATCAAGCAGCGTGTTATGACGCGATTCCAATAGTTCGGTCAACGCTTCTTGCGTCATGTTTCCGTCGAAAAGGTTCGTGACAAGACCGTCGGCCACGTCCCAAATCGTGGGATCCGAAGGAGATGGGTTGGATTTCGCCACGGCAAAGTCGCGGTACGCTTCTTTCAAAATGGCGTCGCGACGAGCCAAGTATTCGCCCTCGAGATTGGGATGGCTCTTTCCCTCTTCATCCGCGAAAACGGCCGCAAAAGGCATCTCTAATTTCACTAATCCGGCGAGCAAATCCGCGCCTTCGGGGTCTAAGACCTCGCAGAAGAATTTTGAGGTTTCCCCATTGTTCCGGTCAAAAGCCGCGGTGTAGGAGAAAAGCATCCTCGCCAAGGATTGGCCGGTAGGACCAAACCCATAAGCGCGCACCCAAGTGTCGTGGGGGTCTGGGATCAACGAGGTCTTTTTGTCTTCGGACATGGAAATCTGAGCCTCGCGAGCAATGGCATCGGATTCGTTCCAAACATAGATACTGAAAGGCTTTCTCTTTTGCCAAGAATGGTCAAAGGCTTTCGCTGCGGCATCCATTCTCGCCAAACCTTCGTCGCGGCTCTTCAATTTCTTCTTGAGTTCGTCGATTTGATCGGGATGGTTGTGGCGGAAGTCCGCGTAGATGGCATCTTGAACGCTGAACTCCTCACGGGCTTTCTGGAATGCGTTGAAGGTCTTGAAGCACTCATGGTTGATCAGGCGATACGTGTCATAGAATTCCTCGTCGAGTTCCGAAATCTTGTCTTGGTAGGATTGGTAACTGATTTTGCGTTTGGTCAAGATGTAGTAGGAAATGTGACGCTGCGGCACCCCAAAGGATTTGTCGATGCGACGGGTTTTCTCTTCGTTTCCCAAAGCCGACTGGTAAGCGCGGCGATGGAGCGAGGCGAGTTTTTCGTTCTCCGCGAGCAAACGCGCCTTTTCGGTTTCAAGGTCGTGGATTTCGCTTTCGGAGAGCTTCTCGCCAATGCCGCTTTGGGAGTTGCCCGTCAGCCAATCGGCACGGTTGATTCTGGCGAGGTTTCCATAATAACGGGCGCAGAGATCCTCGCGAGAAAGTTTGAAGGTCTTTCGGACAAGCCCGCCCTTTTCCTCATCATAAATGTCGGCAACGAAGGAGACTTTCTTCTTTTGGGCCTTCTTTTTCATGAGCGCGAGCTGATTGCGCGCGTCCATGAAAACGTAATCCATGTTTTCTTCTTCGTTAGGGATATGATCGTTATCGGAGTCGAAGGCAAAGACATGCACTTCGTTCCAACTGGTTGGACGGCAGAGCCAAGAATAAAGCCCGATGCGGTTGAGGAAACTCTCGCCGTTGGAGGATTCGTTATTCTTCTTTTTCTTGGTCGAGAAGGACCAATAAAGGTAGCGGCGTCCCATTGCCTCGATGCAATTGGGGTCATGACGGTCGAACGGCTTTAAAGAAGGGCCGGCGAAAATGATGACCGAGGATTTGGCTTTTCTCTCGTCCTCGCTGATGGATTTGGCGATGTTCAAGGTCTCGTCATTAAGCGCGGTGAAGACATAGATATCTTTCTTGGAAGTGTTGCGGAACCAAATCCATACGCGGCAATACATTTCGGAGAAGGCGGTCGAAGCGATGACGCTGAAGAAGATCAAGCCAGCCAAGACCGAGCTGCCAAAGTACATGGCCAAGGAGAAACAATTGCCCACCACTTCCTCATTGATTGGCAAGCCTTCGAACTGTAAACCGCCGATCGCGCCATAGAAGGAAATGCCCATGATCTTAATGACGCCAGAGAAATCGTTGAGGTACTCGGGGCGAGTGATGCAATACGTGTAGAACTTGCAGGCCACGCTTAAGGCGAAGGCACCCAAAAGAATCGCGACTTCAGGCAAGTATTTAAGATGCGTTTTCTTTTGCTTCCAGATGACGTAAAGCCACATGAAGGCGAAATAAAAGACGCCGATCAGGCAAATGGAATAATGGATGGCGAGGATGATGTTGACCGCCAAGGGCAGCGAATTCAACGTCGCGATGAAATCAGGGGAGAAAAGGCAAACCGAAAAAGCGACCGAAAGAAGCGTGGCGAAGAAGAAAATGAAATGGGACCAAGGACGAAATAGCACCGAGAGCACGTGCAAAAAGCGCGTGCGTAGAGACTTCTTTTTTTCGCTTGCTGATTCGGACATAGGGTCACTCCCTGTTTTGGCGGAAACTATCACCAATTAATTTTATGTGTTCAACGCGCAAGGGCAAGAGAAAGCGCGCGCATAGGCAAATATCGCATAGGAGCGTATACTTAGGACCATGTACGAAGCGAAGTTAGCCCAACTGGAAGACGGCTTGTGGCAGTTAATCGGAAGCAACCCCGAACCCAAGTTCGCCTTTTTCGGCCATGATGATCTCGTTAAGGACGCGTTCCTTCATGTAGCGGCTTTATCCCACCCCTATTTTGGCCGGGTGAAAATAGGCGTTTTATCCTCGGAATCTTCGCAATTCGCCACTCAATTTGAAAAGATGAGTCTGGCAAAGTCGCTGGGCCTTATCTCGATTGAAACTTACGCTTCGATCGAGGAATTGACACAAGAAGCGATTTTTATTTCTGCGTCTTCGCTCCCCAAAGCCTGCAAAGCCAAAGCCGTGATCGACCTAAACAAATTGATGGACCAGGACGATCTCTTGCTAATTTCGGCGGATGACCCCTACCGCTTCGTTTACGCTTGCTTAAGCCAATATGGAACGCCGCTAGACCGATTTTGCCTTCCGTCGGAACCGACGAAGGGCGATCTTGCGCGTGACTGGCATTACCTTGGCCCAAGTCGCGACCTTGAATCATATCGCGTCATCCTAGATGAACTTCTCCTCGCCTTGAAGAAAAACGATGGTTCCCTGTGCCCTAAAGAGGCACACGCCGTTATATTGCGCGCGCTCCATGACGAAAAAGTGTCTGGTCAAGAACTCTATACCGCGATCAAAACATGTTATGACAATTCATGCTTGCTGCGTGACCTAGCCAGTTATCAGCACAGTACCTGGATTTTGCGTACCCTCGCTTTTCATGAAGACGCAAAAAGCAAGGAACCTCTGATGGTTCCCTACCCCTTGTTGCTCGCGCGAGAACTCCAAAAACTCAAAGGACTTCCCCTTGAAAAATCCTTTGCCAAGGACATCCTCTATAGCGATTTCCTCGTTCCTTTATATTTCTTAAGAACCTTAATTAAGTAGTTCGGACGCAGAAACGATTTCAGGCAAAAGCTCTGGCGCTTCCTTTTGGGTCGCGATCGTTAGAACGTGGCCATCCAATTCCTGAGATCTCGTGAAGTAAGCTTTGTCTTCGTATTCATAACGGCCGTCGCCTAAGTCATGAAGTCCGCTTTCCCGCGGGCGCCAAATCCCATCGCCAAGACATTTCGCCACCGCTTCTTTTCTTGTCCACGCATAGGCAAAAGACATTTTGTCATGAATCGCGTTCGCCTCTTCTGCCGTGAATGCGGCGCGGACGATTTTCAAGTCGCAACGGCTCACGTCTTCCACGTCGAAACCCACTTCCTCATCCGCGATCGCGATGCCAACGAAATCCCCGGCATGCGAAAGATTAAAGAAGCTGCCCCGCTCCAAATATGGCTTTCCCTTTGGGCCGACAAGCACATCTCCCGTGCCCGCATAACGCCGTATGAGCAAAGAACCTAAAGCGGAGCGTACTTGATCTTCTTCCCTAAGGAAACGTAAAGCCTTTTCTTTTCTGGAACCAGACAAAGAATCAAGCAACGCTTCGCGAAGGGAAAGCGCTTGAGATAAACGCACCAAATAGACCTTAGTCATGAAAGACCTCCAATTTAGCGCGATTGGAATGACTCAAAACGTGGCTTGGCATGTGAGTATTTTACGCCCAGAAGGCCAAAAGGTGAAAAAATGGTGGCGTGAAGTTGGGGAAAGAGTAGAATATCCCCGCTGGCGAATTGGCGAAATTGGCAGACGCAAACGACTCAAAATCGTTCGGAGAAATCCATCGGGGTTCGAGTCCCCGATTCGCCACCAGAGAGAAAACTACCTCCCGTAGAATGCGGGGGGCTTTCTTTTTTGGGCTAGACTTGGGGCTTTTCGGGTTTCGAGGCTTTCTTTTTCCGTAGGTTATCGACGAGCAAGAACACGCACAAGGTCAATCCTGCGCCAATAGCGAAACCAAGGAAGTCGATGCCCACGTCCACGATACTTCCACCACGGGCCAAGGCTGGGATGGTTTGGATCAATTCCGAAATGCCCGCCAAAGCTAAGCCAGAACCAAGAACTATGCCTGAGGTGATGAGATAGCGTTTCTTCTTATCTAAGAATAAGGAAGAGAACATGGCCATTGCGCCAAAGACGCCAGTGACAAAGAACAAAGAGAAATGCCCCGCTGCCTTGCGGATGAACGAATGGAAATCATCGATATTCGACTCATCGATTGGCGGCTTTGGCTCAACCGTTAGGGAATAATGTTTGGCTGAAGCTTTTCCTAAGGGAACGGAATAGATATCGAACTCCAACTTTCCTTCTTTGATCAAACTGATGGAAGGATTGTTCGTATCGTTGTTCAAGACCTTGGCGATGTTTTCGTCGCTGATGTCGACGTGAATTGCGGTGCTTGAGGCGTTTTTGGGTTGTAGTTCCGACGTGATGGTTAGCGTGCCACCGGCCTTCACGGAAGATCCAGAAGTCATGATTTCTTCGTTTCCATTGGTAACATGGATGGTTACGCTGGTGGGCAAAACGGGGCTTGAGGTGAAATCAATCGTCGAAGCGATGCTCGGGTTTTGGAGTAACTTCGCCGTTATGGTCGCGGCTCCTTCATTGCGATAACCGGAAACGTAACCGCCGTCTTCGTGGCGCAGATTGCCTTCCTCATCGAAATCCAAATGGTCGTTATCCACCAAAGCGATAAGGTCATCGCTGCAGGAAAAGTCGACGGGAAGATCAACGTTAAGCTCATGATCGTCGGCATCGTAATAGTGAACGTCGATTTGGCCGCCGTAATAGTAGTCATAGTCCAAAGGAGAAATCTGCGTGCTATCGCAAGTTAGGGCGATTCGCGCTACATCGGAGTGGAAAACTTCATTGCTGACAGAGACGGGGCAAAGCGTCTTCCCTTCATAAAGGATATTCGCGTTGCCTGGGCCAATCGCTTTGAGAATTCCGCCGTCTTCGACTTTGACAACGGATTCATTGGAGGAGGAAAACTTCACCAAAGAGCGGTCGTAGTAACGTGCCAAATAATGATCGACCGTGCCGTCATCACGTTTCAAATCTCCAAACGTCATGACGTAATCAAGGCGAGAAACTTCGCCCTGTTTAAGAGAAATTAAATCGGCTTTTGCGGAGATATCCTTAGGTTTTATGCGTTTTGTCGCGTTAAAGGAAAAGGCGGAAACGTGGCTTGCGGAATCCGTCAACGTGAATTCGAACTCGCCTTCTTTTAAGGGGATGATGCGAAGGACGCCGCCGGTTTTCGAAGTCGTGAACGTATGGGAGAAGCTATCCTTGCCCGGACTTTTCGTGAACTTCAGCTGAACATCGTAGTCATAGATGTTCGCGTTTTCGACATCGTAGTTAAGGGTATATTGGAACAGTTTTGTCGTACCAATGATGGCTTCGTTTGCCTCAAAAAGGTTTTTCCTTTGTCCGTCGCCAAAATCCGCGGAAGGCGAGTACGCCGAGATGTTGATTCCCGTCGGTTTGGCTGTGGTTGTTTTTTCTCCAGGCAAGATGCTGTTGAAAAAGTCGGCCAAAACGCGGGTTAAGGACCAAGACTGAACGCCGGAACTATCCGATGGGGTGGCGCTTTCCACGATGATCAACGTGGACAAGGCGCCAAAAAGAATCCAGGAAATCAAGGGGAACGCTTTGATTTTTCGTCTCGTTTTCTCCGCCATGGTAACTAATGATATCGAAAAACGATGGCGCTATCTATTTTTGGACTTTCTTTTTCGGCAAAATCGATTCCCGTGAGGCATTAACCAGTTCCATGATTTCCTCATCCGACAACGTATCGTTGAGCAGAACGCTGAGCCATTTTTGGTGATTCATATGGTAAGCGGGAAAGATCCCCGGTCGCTGGAAGAGTTCTTCAGGCGAGGGGCCGTTAATTTTAAGATTCATGACGTTGACCGTCTCTTCGTCCGTCTCATTATGGGTTAGCTTTTTCTTGGGAATGTCCATGACGAGACCATACCATTTTCGGTTTTC
>JBGUWA010000211.1:0-4927 GCA_045220635.1 Candidatus Alloenteromonas sp.
GCCCGTCCACACCGTCGCCTATTACGTCGACCTGGCGAAGAAGATCGAGGCCATGGGCGCCGACAGCATTTGCATCAAGGACATGGCGGGCGTCTTGCTTCCCAAGGATGCCTATGAGCTCATCAGCGCCCTCAAGAAGAACACCCGTTTGCCCATCGAACTCCACAGCCACTGCACCGGTGGCCTCTGCGAGATGACCTACCTCAAGGCCATCGAGGCAGGCGTCGACATCGTCGACTGCGCGCTCTCCCCGCTTTCTGGCGGCACCAGCCAACCCTGCACCGAATCCTTGAACTTCGCGTTGCAAGGCACGCCCTATGATCCGCATCTTAACGTCGACATGCTCAACGCCGCGGCGGACAAAATGCAGACGGTGCGCGCCAAATACTTGGCCAATGGCTTATTGAACCCCAAGGTTCTCTCCGTCAACGCCAACATCATCAAATATCAGGTCCCGGGCGGCATGCTCTCCAACCTCATCAACCAGCTGAAGCAGCAGGGCGCCTCCGACAAGCTCGACGACGTCTTGAAGGAAGTCCCCAACGTCCGCAAGGATTTGGGCTATCCTCCGTTAGTCACCCCGCTATCGCAGATGGTGGGCACGCAAGCGGTCTTAAACGTCATCTCGGGCGAACGCTACAAGATGGTTCCGAAGGAAATCAACGAATACCTCCACGGCCGTTATGGGGCTTCCCCCGCGCCGGTCGACGAGAACGTCCGTCGCAAGATCATCGGCGACGATTTGGTCATCACCCATCGCCCCGCGGATGACCTCAAACCCGAATTCGAGGACCTCAAGAAGCAATACAAAGGCATCGCCAAATCCGACGAGGACGTCTTATCCATCGCCTTGTTTGGCGAAATCGCGTTGTCCTTCCTAAAGAAACGCAACGAGGATGGCATCCCCACCGTCCTCCATGTCGAGGTATAAGCGATGGTCCTAGGCGTTTGGGGCGATAACCCCGTCGGAGTGGGCGAGGCGTGTCTGATTGCCATCGTGGCGATCCTCATCGTTTTCGGTACCCTCCTCATCGTCATCTTGGCCACGACGGTCTTCCAAAAAGGCATCGATTTGGTCAACGAGAAAACCCATCTGCTTCCCAGAGAAGAGAACAAGTTGCTTCTTAGCGACCCGGACGCGATCGTGGCGGTGCTCGTCGCCTCCATCGACTTCCATAAGGAAACGGGCAAGGAACCCCGCGTCCTCTCCATCCAAAGAATCGAGGAATAGTGCATGAAACTCTACAAAATCAAAGTCAACGGCAAAACCTACAAGGTCGAACTTCAAGCCATCGAGGAAGTGGCTTCTCCCGCTCCCATGGCAAATAAACCCGCCGAAGAGAGCAAACCCGCTCCCGCAGCGGCCGCTCCCGCTCCCGTGGCGCCGGCCGCGCAAGGCCAGGAAGTCCTTTCGCCAATCCAAGGCACCGTCAACAAGGTGCTCGTCAAGCTCGGCGACAAAGTCACCAAAGGCACGCCGTTATTCATCGTCGAGGCCATGAAGCTCGAGAACGAAGTCGTCTCCCCCTTCGATGGCGAAGTCAAGCAGATCCTCGTCGAGAAAGGCGCTTCCGTCGCCTCCAAACAGAAACTGGCCATCGTTGGCTAAAAGGTTTGACCCATGGATAAGATTTGGGAAACCATAACCGCCTTCTTCTCCTCCACGGGCATCGCCCAATTCTTTCAGTCGGGCGGCTACTTGAACCTTATCATGATCGTCGTGGCGTGCTTATTGCTCTTCCTCGCGATCAAGAAAAAGTTCGAGCCCTATTTGCTTTTGCCGATCGCCTTTGGCATGTTGCTCGTCAATTTGCCTGGCGTTGGCAAGGAAATTTTCCGCAAAACGACGGACGCGGAAGGCGTAACCCATTACGAGGGCATCTTCGGATTCCTCTACTATGGGGTTAAGTGGGGCATCTATCCCTGCCTCATCTTCCTCTGCATCGGCGCGACCACCGACTTCGGCCCGCTGATCGCGAACAAAAAGACCATGCTTCTTGGCGCGGCGGCGCAACTTGGTATCTTCATTACCTTCATCGGTGCCATCGCCATCGGCAAAAACGGCTTAGGCTGGACGGATTTCGACTCCAAGATCGCCTCTTCCATCGCCATCATCGGCGGCGCGGACGGTCCTACCGCGATTCTAGTCACCTCCCAGCTAGCGCCGGAATATCTATCCTCCATCGCCATCGTAGCCTATTCCTACATGGCCTTGGTCCCCGTCATCCAACCCCCGATCATCAAGCTTCTCACCACCAAGAAGGAGCGTCAGATCCGCATGGATACGCCCCGCGAGGTCTCCAAGCGCGAGAAGATCCTCTTCCCCATCATCGTCACCATCGTGACCGTCTTGATCGTGCCTAGCGCCGGCGCCCTCATCGGCTGCTTGATGCTTGGCAACCTCATCAAGGAATCGGGCGTCGTGCCTCAAATCACCGAGACCTTGTCCAAATCCTTGATGTACATCGTGACGATCTTGCTTGGCATCTGCGTCGGTTGCACCGCCGATGCGGCCACCTTCCTTACCTTAGATACCTTGCTTATCTTCGTCCTTGGCATCTTGGCCTTCTCCATCGCGACGGCATCAGGCGTCTTAGGAGGCAAGCTAATGTGTCTAATAACAAAGGGCAAGGTCAACCCCATGATTGGCGCGGCAGGCGTCTCTGCCGTTCCGATGGCGGCCCGCGTCGTCCATAAGGAAGGCGTGAAGGAAGACCCGAGCAACTTCTTGCTCATGCACGCGATGGGGCCTAACGTCGCTGGCGTCATCGGCTCCGCGGTCGCGGCTGGCGTATTGCTATTACTCTTCTTATGAGCGAGCCTACGATTCTCCATTTCGAGGAAATCGATTCGACCAACGCTTATTTCAAGCGGACTTGGGAATCTCAACCCGAGTTCGCTTTTGCTTTCGCTTCCCATCAGACTCTGGGCAAAGGCCGGGAGCAGCGGCAGTGGCTGGATGAGCCAGGCAAGAACTGCCTTTGCTCCTTATTGATCAAAAGGCCAAGCCTACTTGTTTATGGCGGCTTCTTGTCTTTGGTGGCCGCGACGGCGGTGGGGTGCGTCTTGGAGAATCTAGGTATCGACGACGTGTCCATCAAATGGCCCAATGACGTCTACGTGCAAGGAAAGAAGATCTGTGGCATCTTGCTTGAAGGGCAACTGCCCAATTACCTTGTCTTGGGCATCGGCATCAACGTGAACCAACGCGAGTTTTCTTCTTGCAGAGTGGCGCCGACTTCGCTTTCCCTCGTTTTGGGAAAAACCCTTGAATTACGGGATTTCGAAGCGAAAATCGTCGCAAAACTGCGTTATTTTTTGGAAGTAGACGAACTTGATCCCGACTTCTTCCTCACCTATTATCGGAACCATGATTACCTATATGGGAAACCGATTAGCAAGGGTGGGGAAACCTATATCGCTTCTGGCGTGGATGACCACTTCCGCTTGCTTGGCGAAAATAGTCGTGGCGAGACGTTCGCCTTTGTTTCTGGCGAAGTGGATCCAATTAGTTGATATACCTGTGAAACATATAAGAAATGCAAAAATGAAAAAATAAGATACTTTGTCTTGAATAGAAGACATATAGGTGCCTATACTATTTGCGTCAAAGGTGGAAGAATCCAGCACATCGACCACGGCGCATTCCCAACGGAATGGTACATCCAAGCGATGCAGGTGAGGGACTAATCACGGTGTAAGAGCTGGAACGATTCGAGTAATCCCTTTAAAGAAGCTGGCCTGCTTGACAAAGAAAGCGCTCCTCGTGAGCGCTTTTGCTTTTGCTATTCTTCTGCCTCGCTATAAGCGGGATATGAATAAGCGGTGGAGACGTGAGATTGGTAGGAAGTGCCTTGAATAACCAAAGGCGCTTTCTTGTTGAAGATGGCGTCGAATTCTTTCTTTCGCTGGTCTCTTGAGGCTTTGTCTAGACCATACTTTTTGTCTTGGCTTAGGTCATAAAGCAGCGATAGACGACTACGGAACTTGGATTTATAGAAGATGGGTAACAATGTGCCATCGGTCCAATTCTCGAGATATATGCGAATCGCGGCAAAGGCGGCGAGATGGTATTCGGCGCGATTGGTGCGGGGACGAGATACGGCAGTGGGGTTTTCGTCTTTGACGTAATGGTATAGGGGCTTAGGCGAATAATAAGAGGATTCCGCGCGGGCGAAATAAATCGCGGAGGCAAGGGTATCCTCAAACATCGCATCCATGCCGATCAATGGTCCAGGCAAAGGGATTTGCAGCAAGCGACGGGAGATGATCTTGCTCCAGAAGAAGCCACGGATAAACGAATCCCCCAATACGGCTTTGAAGCCTTCTTCCTTATTTAAGGAACGTTCCGACTTGGTGAAGAAGTTCTTGCTGTCCTTCTTGCTGGTAGAGGTGAAGAAAGAGAAGTTCAGGATGTCGGCATGGGAAGATTCCGCCATCGCGGCGAATTCGTCCATGGCGGTAGGGGCGTAGTAATCGTCCGCATCAAGAAAGCCAACGTATTCGCCTTTCGCGTTTTGGATGCCAAGCATGCGTGCGCCTAAAGCGCCATTGCGCTTATTTGGGTAAAGATAACGCACCATCGGGGTTTTGCTCGCATATCCTTCAAGCAAAGAAACGGAAGCTTCTTGCTTCTCGCCATCCAAAACGACGATCAGTTCGTCGCGGCCTAGCTTTGCCGAAGCCAAAAACGAATCGATGGCGCGAGACAAGGTCTTTTCGGCGTTATGGGCGGGAACGATGATGGAAAATAGCATCGGCATCATTTTACTCTCCCTTCTTGCCTATGGGAATTTATCTCGATAGGCAAAAGATCATGCCTAATCATGTGACGCAGGAAAAACAGGACAAAGAGACCAAAGCCAAGGTATGATGATGGGCGAAAAGACACGCCATGGAACAAGATGAACGTTATTTGGAAAGCCTA
>JBGUWA010000212.1:0-7676 GCA_045220635.1 Candidatus Alloenteromonas sp.
ATTCTTCCGCACTACTACGGCCGCCCGGATAGCCTAATGGCAAGTAAGTCAAATCGAAGGTGCCTTCGCCTGCCTTTTCGTCATAGAAGGGCTTCTTGGAAAGATCATAGATCTTCTCGCATTCGTCCAAGACCTCAACGTGACCATAACGGGGCAATAAGATGCCGATGCAGGTCGGGTTGAAGATATAGACGTCGTCGGTATTTAGGATACGTTTGATCTCGGCGATAAAGGTACGGATGACGAAGCATAGCCCTTCCGAACCACGCGCGGCCAAGATGCTATCGAGGTTATCGATGTGCAAAAGCAACAAGTAGCCACGAGAGTTAATGAGGTAGGCGCTTCGCAAGTTCTCGACCAAGAAGCGATAGGTATAGACCAGCCAATCCGAATCGTAAGGGTTCGGGTTCGTTTTCTTGTCTTCGCGCTCCACGAGCAAGGCTTTTTCGTGCGACTGCGTGGAATTTAACGTCATCGACGTAATGAACGTCATGCCGTTTTTGGTCTTGCTCGCGTCCAACGTCTCCACTTTCTTCTTGTTCTCGCGAAGCGGGCAAAGCGGGCACATCTTCTCATAGCCATACAAAGCCTTATGGCAAGGCTCGCCAAGCTGGGCTTTGGGGAAAAGATGATGAAGCGTAGGCGAGATATAGGTCAACTTCATCGTCGCGTCGTCGATCTTGTAAAGCATGTAGTCGCTTAAGCCCAAAATCTGTTCGGCGTCGCGTTGGAAGGCCTGGGCGCGCATTTCCTTTTCTTGCAAGAAGAAATGGTCGGAGAAGGCTTCGCCCATGCGAATGAGGGCTTCTTTCATGTAGGAATCGAGGAACATCTCTCCTTGATGACGACCAAGGTAGACCGCCCCGATCGTCATATCGCCATCGGCCATCGCGTAGATGAAGCCAGAGGAGACGCCATACTCGTCGACGAAGCGAGAGATGACATGCGAGCAACTTGACCTGGAGGAGAAATAGAACGAGTTGTCCGTATCGACGATACCCATCATCGCTTCGATGAGGATCTTGTCGACCTTATGGCCATGGAAGTAGGAATAATAGGTTCGGCTATGGGGTTCATACAAAACGATATCGTTGAAGTCTGAACCGATATAAGAACAGATATTGCTGAAAACCGCCCGCAAAACCTCCTTATTTTTCGCTTCGTCGTCCGAAGAAAGGTGACGAATCGGCAACAAAACTTTATTAAAGAAGGCTACCGTATCGGCGTTTTTGAAGAGGTCGCTGCCATCCTTGTAAACCTTCTTACGGTCGGGTAAGAAGATGTTGATGGGGTCGCGTTGACGCTTCGCGTAATTCAAATCGGACAAGATATCCTCCACCGCCGAATAGGGGTAGCAAGCCATAGCGGCCTGCAAAGGCAACACGGTCGTACCGCCGGCTTCCCTACGGGCGATGGAGCATTCTTCACGAATCTGGGCGATCTGTTCACGCACGATGCGAAGCGAATCGAGGTTCGGCAACAAGCACATGATTCCCTTGCCATCTTCGGTAAAGGCGAAGAGTCGGCTTGGGATAAAGGAGAAGGCGTTATTGGCCAAAGTCAGTAGCCTCTGCCCTTCTTCTTCCGTGAGTTTATCGATACGAAGTTCGTAATGCAGGTTCAACAAGCCAACCGTAAAGGCCTTGGACAAAGCGATGAAGTTGGGCAAGTTCTGCAAGAGATAGGATTCTTCAACGAGGCGCTTTTCTTCGTTGACCCAGGGCACTCCATAGGAGGTGTAGTCGATGTCTTTGGTGTAAAGCACGGAGACCGCCAAACGGTCCTCCACCGCTTGCACCATGGAGTTGAGGGTCTCAAACTCATCGACTTTGTACTCTTCGGGGTAACGAATGAAACGCGAATTGCCTTTGGAGATCGCGGTCATGTTATGGACGGAGACTTCGAACAACCCCGTATGGAAAACGGCGTAGAGACGACGATAGACGAACATCGTCGCCACGATGAAGACGAAGATCAAACCCGCGTCGACGAAGAGCAACAGGTTTTGGTACACCGCTTCTCCCGTGAAATAGAAGAGCAAACCAAAGGTTAGGGTCGAAGCCAAAATCAGCAGCAAGATCCCCACGGGAATCGCGATGGACGAGAAGAAGGTCCAGCGCATGTCGCGACGTTTAAGGAAACGTTTCATCATCCATTCCTCCTTAAACGCAAGACGTCGTTACGGCTGACGTCGCCGATGGTGTAGACCACGGCTTTGCCGATATCGACGTAAGTATTCAAAGCGGAGAGATAGTCCTTGATGTCTCTGGGTTCGGAGATATCGCGCTCCACCGCTTTTACGGCGACGCAAGGCACGTCATGGAGGAAGCAAGATAACGCCACCCCATAGGTGCAGGAATCAATGATGAAAGGTCCGCTAGAACCAAGCACGCTTCTTCTAGCCAAAGCCTTTTCGATCATCGGCGAGTTCAAGTTATCCGTACTTAATAAGGTCGCGGTTTTAGCTACCGCAAGGGTACGCTTATGAAAACCATCTCTAAGATATCCCACGACGTCAGGCTGGACGCGGTATTCGCGGGGAAGACCAGGAACCTGTGACAAGGTGACATTCGCGGAATCCACCAAATCGACGTCGAGGTTCAAGATGCCATCGGAGATGACGATATCGCCCGCCTTAAAGGCGTGGTTGAAACCAAAGCATTTGCCGACGACGAAGACCAAGCTTACGTAGTTCGTGGCTAGGATTTCCGTGACGATGGAAGAAGACAAAACTGAGGCGTGCACGCCATGAACGACCATCGTCTCTTGGTTAAAGAGGGTCCCTTTGGCACAGGGGAAACGGTCCATGATGAGATCGTCGCTACGCTGGTTGAGGAGCGAAGTGCAGTACAAGACGTCGTCTTGATGGCAGCCCAAAATCAGAATCATTTGTGCCCTCCTTTCGCCTCGAATTCGTTGTCTTTGAGGAACTTGTCGAACTCCTCTAACGGCAACGCTTGCGAGTAATAGAACCCTTGGATGGTATCGGCGCGAAGTTTCTTCAAAAGCGCGACTTCGTCGGCGTTATCGACGCCTTCGACAATGACTTCTAAGTCATTAAGATGGCCAAGCTCGACGATGTATTTGACGATGCTGGCGACCTTTTGGTCTTCCAAAATGAAGTCGGTGAAGGACTTATCGATCTTGATCGCATCGAAGGGGATCTTACGGAGGTTGTTGATGCCCGAATAGCCAACGCCAAAGTCATCCATCAAGACGCGGACGCCGCGTTCTTGAAGCTTCTTAATCAGCGAGATGGACATGAACTGGTTGGCTTGCGAAGTCGTTTCGGTAATCTCAACTTCCACTAAAGTGGGCGGGATCTTGTACTTATCCAAGAAGCCCATGAAAACGTCAAGGAAGTTCGGGGAGAAGAATTCGTAAAGCGAGAAGTTGACGGAAACGGGCAAGACGCGACGGCCTTTTTTGCGTTGCTCTGCAAGGTCCATCAAAGCGTGCTCGAAAACGTAGATGTCGATGTTGGAGATCAAGCCAGCGTTTTCGGCCTTATCGATGAAGGAAGCTGGACCAAGCAAGCCATGGACGGGCGAATTCCAACGTACCAAGGCTTCCGCGGAGACGAAGCGCTTTTCCTTAAGCGAATACTTCGGCTGATAGTAGACGACGAATTCTTGCTTATCCAAAGCGGATTCGATTTCGGCGATGTCGTCTTTGGAAGCGGAGACGCGGAAGGACTCGTGATAGAAGGTGACGGTATCGAAGGCGTCTTCGCCATATTGACGGGCGATTTGCGCGTTATCGATGGCGAAGGCGACGTTATCATGAATGTTCGTCTCGTAGATGCCGAAGAAGGGTTGCACAACAACGCGAACCTTCTCGGTCTGGCCGACTTTGTAGATGTCTTGGAGAAGATCGGCGCAAAGGGTACGAACTTCTTCTTCGGACTCAAGGCAAGCGTAGAGGAGGAAGACGCCGCGAGAGAAACCGAAGGAGGAACTGAAGCGATACTTGGATTTCCTGCTGCCGAAACGCTCTACCATGAAGCGGGAAATCGCGTAGTTGAAGCCGGAGATTTCTTCGTTGTGGCGCGGGTTCGAGGCGACGAATAACGGCGCGAAGGTGAAACCGATGATGTATTGCTTCTTTTTACGGTTTCTCCGACGCAAGCGAAGGATACGGGAATGCGCTTCGAATTGGTATTGGTTAAAGAAGTTGACCGGTTGGCCAAGGGTATAGAGGTTTTCAAGCTGCAGTTGCGTGAAGACTTGGTTCTGGTCGCGGATGCCACGGAGCAAGACCGCGCCGATGGCGATGAAGGCTAACGCCAGCAGCCAGAACGGAATGCCATAAGCCGGCGCGATGTTGATGACGCCTGCGAAAATCAAGGCACCGATGGTGACGAAAGCGGCGAAAAGCGCGCCGAGGACAATGACGACATAGAAACGACGGAACTGATAGATTTGTCTCATTTCTTATCCCCTTTCATCATGTCGGAAAGCATTTCGTCCATAAGCTTGGCCTTCTGCTCTTCGCTTAATCCCGCGAGAGGATCGTCGCCACTACCGCCGCCAGAACCTCCACTGGGTCCACTGGAGGTGGGCTCATCGGGATCCTTCATGGCTTTGAAGATATCCAAAACCGAAACGACGACCAAATAGCTCGCAGGTACGAGCAAGAAGATGAGCAATCCCCAAGGCGAGGACATGACGCGGAAGGTCCAGCCCAAGAAGTGGGAATTGACCTTGACGACGCCTAATAACTCGGCCTCGGTAAAGACCTGAAACTGACTTTCTTTCCAGTCATCGCCTTGGCTATTGATACCTTTGACGAAGAAGTGATAACGCCCTTCCCCAACGGGGACATTCGTGTATTCCTTGGCCCAGAATAGGCGGTGAGTGAAGACATTGCGGGTCGTGACTAAGGTCGTATAGCCTTCCATGCCGGGGCCTTCGGGGAATTCATAGTAAAGGCCGGTGTTATAGAAGGTGATATCGATCGTTTGACCTTGGACATAGGCATCGTAGATGGATTTCGGGTCGTCTTTATGGGTGATGATCGCCGAATCGACGGGATAGACCGGTTCCATGGAGGAGGTCAACACCAAGAAGGAACCCCAGCCAAAACGAAGCGTTTGGCCATAGTTGTCCTTTTGGTGGATCATGCCATCGATTTGGCCGATGCCGGCGACGAGGAAAAGAGCGCCGAAAACGATCGTTAAGGTCCATTCGATGATGGTACGCGCTTTGGATTTTGGCTTCTTGGGTTTCTTGCTCATAGTTTCACCACCTTGCCACCAAGGCGTTTCTTCTCTTGCCGCGCTTTAACGAAGTCAGTGAAGACATGGGCACGGGCTTTGCTCTTCGTATAGACGCCCACGCTAACGAAATAGCCTTCCGACGTCTTGACGACGAAACGGCCTTCCACGGGGGTCTCTTCCGGTTCGTTTGGAACGGAATTAACGTTCTTTTTGCGGGGTTTTCGCGCTTTTTTGGATTGCTGAGGCTTATTTTCTTCCTCTGCAGGCGCAGGTTTCTCATTAATTTCTGGCGCGGGAGCCACTTCTTCCTGGGGTTCAGGCGCAGGCTCTTCTTGGATTTCGGGAGCGGGTTCCTCTTGTTGAGGTTCCACGGCAGGCTCTTCTTGAGGCTCGGAAATCTCTTCTGGCTGAGGCTCGGAAATAGGCTCTTCCTGCGGCTCAACAATTTCTTCTGGTTCGGACGCAATCGCCTCTTCAGGCTCGGGCTCAATTTCTGACGCAGGTTCCACTGCTTCTTCTTGTTCCGGCTCTTCGGCGGCAGAAACTTCTTCCGCGACAGGCTCCTCAGAAACAGACTCTTCGGCGATTGGCTGTTCTCCGATGGGCTCTTCGACAGCAGCCTGTTCTTCAACCGGCTCTTCCGAAGCTTCCGAGAACGTGGCGACGCTCGCGGGGATAACGCCTTCTTCTTCGGGCTCTTCTTCCCAGGTTTCCTTGTTGGCCTCGATTTCGCCAGACTTTTCGCCAAAGGCGGCGTTACGGATTTCCTCGCGTTTACGGGCAAGGAGAAGTTCTTCGCCTTCAAGACGTTCTTGCTCTTCCATGCGGTGGAGCAACGCTTCTTCCTCTTCACGCTTGGCGATGATGGCTTTCACAACCTTTTCAAAGCGATTGGCGGCGATGGCTTTACGGCGAAGCAAATGCTCAATCGCGGTGACTTCGGCCCTAGCTTCTCTACGATATTCGATGTCGTCCTCGTAATAGCCTTTCTCGTACTTGTTGGGACGAAAAGGGATATCTGTACGAATCGTGGAAAGAAGGTATTGGCGGTATTCCTCGTCGGCACGGACGAATTGGATCGGCCCTTTCGGAAGCTCGCCAAAGACGAATTGTTCATCGTCGATGGAGGTGAGGAATTTGGGTTTGTAGTTATGGACTTTGGTGCGGATCGATTCGAAGGAGCGACCATCTTGCAACGCAAGATATTCGCCGAGTTGAATCAACGCAAAGTCGCGTAATTGCTCTTCGTTAAGCGAGAAATAACGTTCGTCGGCGTTATAGTTCATGCCTAACGACTCATAACGTTCAAGGAAGACGAAGAGCTCGTAGCACTTATGGTATTTGAGGTTCTTGCGCAGAATGTTGGTCATGATAATCGGCTTACGGACATCATGCTCGGTCTTCATTTTGCGCATGAATGGCGAGGCATAGTAGAAGGTGATGTATTCCCTTAACGCGGTGATGCGTTTGGCGACTTCGGCAGCCTTATTCGCCGCTTCATCGTCAGAAATCGCTTTGGATTTGATGCGCGTTTCGATCTCGACTTCTTCGTCGTTGATCTTGGCTTTGGTCTTGACGAACATGACTTCCTCTTGGTGCAAGGGAAGGTATTCTTGGACGAATTCGTAACGCCTCTCAATGAAGAGCAACAAGCGACGAATCAAGGTCGCGATGAAGCGGTTCTCGTAGGTGAAAAGGAAGTCATCGTTCACGAAGGAGATGATCTTCGATGGGATGACCGAACCGTCTTCTTCGATGGACTTGATGTACTGGGTATGGGAAGCCAAATGCTGCACCGATTCGCCTTTGGTTTTCTTGGCAAGTTCGATGGGTGTAAGGTTACCCGTTTCCTCGGTGATGATGTGCGGGTTGGAGATGATTTCGCCTAAATCCAAGACGCACTCCTCAACCTTGTCGATCCAGCTGGTGTCGAAGGCGCTGGACTCGTAACGGGACATACGCAACACCGAGGTTTTCGCCGTGGCGAAGATATCGCGGATATCGGCATTGGGCGACACCGAAAGAAGAGGCTTCAAGCGAGCCAGATACCGCTCATAAAGTTTCTTCTTTGGGATTGCCATGTTGGGTTAGGGGTTTGGATTAGTTGTTACGAAGGAAGTTGTCGATCGCGGCATGCGCCATCGGGAAGGTGTTTTTGCCATAGGTCTTGTCGAGGAAGCCATCAAGTTCCTTGAGCTGGTCTTTGAGGAAGGCCAAGTTCAAGGCCTCGAACTTCTTGAGGACCTTGTTGGTGAAGATGAAGTCAAAGCCATCGATTTCGGATCCGCCGCAGCCGACGAAGATGGGGATGAAGGTCGTGAGCTGCTTCATGATACGGTTGCCGAACGCGAGGCGGAAATGACGGATGACGAAGTTGTCGAGCTTGTCGAACTTATCGAGCATGGACTCCGAGACGGGATATTGCTTGATCGCGTCGTCGAATAAACCGCGAAGCTGG
>JBGUWA010000213.1:0-5936 GCA_045220635.1 Candidatus Alloenteromonas sp.
AGGCGCCTAGGTTCAGGTTCGCGCATATGCGCAGTTTTCGACATACGATTTATCTTTTGCTTGACTTCGCAATAGCTAAATCCTTTAGGAATAGATAACCATATCCGCGAGAAAAACACAACCAAAGGCGCACGCGCGACGCATGCAAACGTAAAATTTCGGCCGAAAAGTCACAGGCATCAGGCGTTTTTTGGACGAACTCTCATGGCAAACCAAGAATAAATCACGCGCCTAGAATTTTGATATATCGATGCGTTTTCCACGCAAAACCCATTTCTTTTTGAATTTGTCTATGTTTCTTTTCCCTCCGCTTTGTTCCAAGAAAAAACCGCCCGAAGGCGGTAAGCGTTCATTCTTTTGCGAGCGTCTCAGGAGATGGTTCTTCGTCGCGATGGAACGCCTTGACGTGAATCGTGATCTCGTTGGCGATGATAGCGAATAACACGCAGAGAGCCAAGCCGGTGGAAACATCGCTGAGGAAGTGGGCGGCGGCGAGGATACGGGCAAACATGACGAGGAGGCAGACCGCGATGGAAACCCAAAACATCGGAAGCTGGAGTTCGCGAAGCTTCGGGCAAACCAACGGCAAGATCGTCCAAGTGATGAGGGTGATGCCAATTTCCGCGGTGTGGCCGCTAGGATAGGATTTGAACTCCTCGCTCGTCAATTGATACGTTTCCATGAGCTCGCGATAGTTTTTGGTCGGTTCCCACCAATTGCGGAACTCGAGTCCGGCCGAAACGATGGAACGATAACGCGGACGGTGCATGATGGCTTTTAACCCGTTGATACCGCCAACCAAAACGATGCCGATGGCGGCCGTGCAGATGAGAAGGACAATCCAGGTATAAGGATTGGTGTTGTCTTTGAATAGCCAATAACCGAGGAATTCCGCACCAGCTAAAGGGACCGCGGCAATCAAGAATCCCACGAATTTTGGCGCGGCATTGTAGAAGCCGTTCTCGCCAAAATACTCGACGCCAGCGAAATAAACGGAGGCGCCATAGCCTGCGATGGCTAGAACGAAGAAAACGATTTTTTGAAACATGTTTCCGCTTTTTATCGCCAAAGCGAGGAAACCGCCGCCGATCAACGCCAGACCAGTGAAGCCAATCGTCGGGGCGATAATGCTGACGGATAGTCCAAAGACATTGCCACGATTCGCGATGGCTTGGCTGATTTGCAAGTCAAAGAACGAGCCAAGGATGATGCCAATGACGGCAACGCCAAGGGCAAGATACAAAGACAAACGCATTTTCTTCATAGAAAACTCCTCTTAATGTGGATTAATTGTAGTTCCTAAACCAATAGGAAACCAAGGAAATAAACGATGGGGATGCCGAAGCCCGTAATCACCGAAAGGTAGAAATCCCACGTCATGGCTTGCCCGCCATTAACGGCATTGATGACGGTGGCCACAGGCGAAATCATCAAGATCAGGGCGGTGAAGGCAAGGCCGATGCTCTTCCGGCCGCGAAGGGCACCAAGCAAAGCGATGACGCCGAACAGGATGTTGAAGCCGCTGCCGACCATAACGAAGAAATACGACCAGGAAGTAGCATTGCCAAATAAGCTCCCCCACCCTGCCGCATTCAACGAATTGATGGCATTGATCATTTGGGGGATTGCCGTGGCAAGCAAGGCGATTCCCGCAATCAGTAAGAGGATTCGTCCGATAAGTCTCATGGGGTGCCTCCAGTTGTTTCGGAATAATAATGACGGGCTTTGCCATCTTTGCAATAGCGACAACGGAAAAAGACAAGAACTGCGATGATTTTTCCTTGACACCATCGCGCGGAGGACTACTATAAATCTCGGTTTTTTTGTAAGTGCGCACCGAAGAAAACCACCGACGGATTCCTCGCTTCCCTGCTTCTAGGGTGGCCTGATTTGAAAACCCCGTCCGTGGTCATCATTCGGGTATTTTTTCTTTTTTGGAGGTGTGATTATGACTAAGTTTATCTTCATTACGGGAGGCGTCGTTTCCGGTTTGGGGAAAGGTATCGTCAGCGCATCTCTAGGGCGAATTCTCAAAGCGCGTGGCATCAAGGTCGCCGCCCAGAAACTCGATCCATATATCAACGTCGACCCCGGCACGATGTCGCCTTATCAACATGGCGAGGTCTTCGTGACGGAGGATGGAGCGGAGACGGACTTGGATCTAGGCCATTACGAACGTTTCATCGACGAGGATTTGAACTCTCTTTCCAACCTCACGACCGGTAAAGTCTTCTGGAACGTATTAAGGAAAGAACGCGCAGGCGAGTATTTAGGCAAAACGGTGCAAATCATTCCCCACGTCACCGATGAGATCAAATCCTTCATTTATGGCGCGGCGAAGAAAAGCGAACCCGATGTTTTGCTGGTTGAAGTCGGCGGCACGGTAGGCGACATCGAATCGCAACCCTTTATCGAAGCCATTCGCCAAATTGGCTTAGAGGTAGGCGAAGGCAACGCCATCTTTGTGCACGTGACTTTAGTCCCCTACCTCGAGTGCTCCAAAGAGCATAAAAGCAAACCTACCCAGCATTCGGTCAAAGAACTTCAGGGCATGGGCATCAAACCCAACATCATCGTATTGCGCACAAGCCATCGCTTAGAGAAGGACATCTTTTCCAAGATCGCGCTTTTCTGCAACATCGAAAAGGAATGCGTCATCGAAAACCGTACCATTCCTGTGCTCTATGAGGTCCCTTTGCGTTTAGAAAAGCAACACCTTGGCGACATCGTTTGCAAAAAGCTCGGTTTGAAGGGCGAACCTGGTGGCCTAAAGGATTGGGAAACGATGGTTGAATCCATAAAGAATCCTTCGCGTACCCTCAAAGTGGCCATCGTCGGCAAATACGTCAAGTTCCACGATTGTTATCTCTCCCTGATCGAAGCCGTCAAACACGCGGGTGCCGCGCTTTCCGCCAAAATCGATTTCCACTGGGTCGACGCGGAATCTCTGAGCGAAGACAACATCGAGGATAAACTCTCTTCTTCCAATGCGTTGATCGTTCCTGGCGGATTTGGCGATCGTGGCGTCGAAGGCATGATTCTGGCCGCGGAATATTGCCGCAGCAAAAAGATTCCTTATTTGGGGATCTGTCTAGGCATGCAAGTGGCCGTTATCGAATTCGCCCGTAATGTCGCAAACCTGACGGATGCCCATTCTCGCGAGTTCAACCCCAATACCCCCTACCCCGTCATCGATTTCCTGCCGGACCAACGCGAAGGCATCGACATGGGTGGCACCTTACGGTTAGGTTCTTATCCCTGCGAGTTGAAAGAGGGAACGAAAATCCGCGATTGTTATGGCGAGTCATTAATTAAGGAACGCCACCGCCATCGTTACGAATTCAGCAACGAGTATCGCGAAACGCTGGAGAAGGCGGGTCTAGTTCTCAGCGGTTCCTCCCCCGATGGACGCATCATCGAGACGGTTGAAACGACGAATCCCTTCTATGTCGGCGTCCAGTTCCATCCCGAATTCAAATCCCGTCCCACCAAGCCTCATCCGCTATTCCTTGGGCTATTAAAAGCGGCGATTGATTCCTAAGCGACGAATTTTCATTGCCAACGTAGCCTTCGGCTCCTATAATCGTGCTTGCCCCAAGTGGCAAAAACGGAGGAATACCCAAGCGGTCGAAGGGGCGGGCTTGGAAAGCTCGTAGGCTTGTAACAGGGCGCCAGGGTTCGAATCCCTGTTCCTCCGCCACGATGAAAAAACACTGCTGGTAAGCCAATTATCGGCAGTTTTTTCTTTCGTTTTTAGCCTAAAACAAGCAAGTAACCTTGGCATTTGTCAAAGCCTTGTCCTATCATACGAAAGAGCAAAAATGGACCGTAAACACATACTTGAAATCATCGATTCCGCGAAGGGATGCCAAATCGTCGTGGCCTCGAAATATGTCGGGGCCAAAGAAATCCTTTCCCTAAACGAATTTGGCCTCACTGCCTTTGGCGAAAACCGCGTCGATGCTTTGCTTGAAAAAGTGGAGGCGCTAAAGAACCACCCGGAAATCGAATTTCATTTCATTGGACATCTTCAATCCAACAAAGCCAAATTGGTCGCCAACAAAATCACTTGTCTTCATTCCTTGGATTCATTAAAGACCGCGCGAATCCTTAACGATTCCTTGGATAAGCCGCTGGATTGTTTCGTCGAGCTTCACCTCACCGATAACGAAGCGAAATCCGGCATCAAAGAAAGCGACATACCCGCGTTCCTTGAGGGTCTACGTGCATTTCCCAAGATCCACGTCATCGGATTCATGGCCATGAGCGACGCTTCCATGGACGAAACCCAGAAACGGGCGGTTTTCGCTCATGCCAAACGTCTTGCCGACCAATATGGCTTATCCCAACTGTCGATGGGGATGTCCGACGATTATCTCCTCGCCATCGAAGAAGGGGCGACGACGGTTCGCCTTGGCCGCATCATCACCAACAATTGCGCGTAAGCATTGAAACGTTTTTCGAAAATCGCCCAAGGGATGGTAATATTTTTCCATGAGCGAATTCCATCTCGAGGACATTGACATCAAATCCTTTGCCTCACTGCCGCTTAAGGAAGCCAATCGCCTGAAAATAGAGGTGATCAATCGTTTTGATTTGGAACGCATCCCCGTGACGTGTCTGCCCGAGGTCCATCAATCGAGCTACTATTTCATCTCCTATTCCCATAAAGATTACCGAAAAGTCTACGAAGACCTCTTTGCCCTTGAGGAAGAAGGCCTTTCGATTTGGTATGACCGCGGCATCCCCGCGGGAAAGAATTGGCGGGATATCGTCAACAAGTTCATGGTCCCCTTCGATTGCAAAGGCGTCGTCTTCTATTTGAGCGAAAACGCTTTGCAGGCTCCCGGCGTCCTGGACGAAATCCTTTACGCCGTCAAATTGAACAAACCCTTCATCGCCATCAACCTTCCATTCGAATCCGACTACCTCCATCATGGCGAAAGCGTGAAAGGGAAGGTCTTCAAAGTGCGAGAGATGCTCGATATCCTGCTTGAAAATGGCGTCGAATTGCCCGCCGGAAACGTCCGCAAGCTCCAAAAGATCTTTCCAGACGACGTCATCTATTTGCCGCTTTTCATGGCCGCGGCCACCAAAGTGGAAAAGATTCTTTCCGCCCTTCCCGACGAACCGATGTTCACCTACGACCCATCGCATAAAAAGGTCATCTGCCTTAACGATCCCAACGCCTTCAGAATCACCGAAAAGGATTTTGATATTCGACCAGACCCCATCGAAAAGGAAAACCAAATCCTATTCACCCTTGGGGATTGTTGCTTCTCCAACGCCCGTAACTTGGAATACGTGGCCTTTCCCAAGAAACTTTGTTTCCAACCCTCGGGAAGATACGCCTTTCATAACTGCCTGAATCTCAAAGAAATCAAAGGCCTCGTTCTTGGCTTTCACGTTCCCGAAGCGATGTTTTATAACTGCCACCAGTTAGAGAAAGTTGAAACGAATCCTTTCGCGCCCCTGCTTCTTGTTTACGATTACGCTTTCGCGGGTTGCCATAATCTGAATTTGGACTTCCTCAAAGGCTTCCGCAGCGTTCAGCGCATTGGCGATTATGCCTTCGCGGGATGTAACCGATTGAAAACCATTGGCTCTTTGCCCTCAACCCGGAGCGTGGGTTCCTTTGCCTTCAGCGAGTGTTTGGAATTGGAAACCGCCAATCTATCGAATCCAGAGAAAATCGGCGAAGCGCCTTTCGCGGGTTGCGAGAAACTGCAATCCATCCAAATCGACGAGAAAAATAAGTTCCTCGAAAGCATCGACGGCGTTTTATACACCAAAGAAAGCCACGTGCTCCATTCCTACCCCATGGGCCGAAAGGAAATCGTGCTTGACCCACGTTGCAAATTCATAGGCAGCTTCGTCTTTTCCAAACTTAGCAAACGCGCTTCGCTTACCATTCCCGAAGGCATCCAAGACATTGG
>JBGUWA010000214.1:0-3211 GCA_045220635.1 Candidatus Alloenteromonas sp.
GCAGCCAAGAGACGTCGAGCCAAAGCGTCGCGACCACCAGCACCCCCGTGACGATTCCCGTCCTCTCCGTTTCGTTAAACCCAAGCGCCATCGAGATATACGACGACGATTTCAACACGACCTTGACCGCGATCATTTCCCCTAGCGACGCGACGAACAAGGCCGTGACGTGGAGCAGCAGCAACACTGCGGTCGCCACGATCGATAACGACGGCAGAATCGCCCCCGTCAGCACGGGCAACACGACGATCACGGTGACGACGGTAGACGGCAACAAAACCGCCACGTGCAAAGTGACGGTCAAAGAGGCCATTACCATCCCCAATTACGTCATCCACCTCAAACGGATCGGGACCAGCGAATGGGTCGATGAACCGATTCAGGTCAATAGCTACAAAACCTCGGAATATTTCATCCAGAATTTAGCCTTGTCTAATGGCGACGAGTTCAAAATCCATATGTATGGCGGCACGTGGTATGGCTACTCCGCCTTGAAAAACAGCACCCCAAGAGGCTTGGTGAGCGCCGCCTCTAGCGACGACAACATCAAAGTGGTCCAAACCGGCATCTACGACATCTATAGCGATTACAACATCTCCGACGGCGGCCACATTTATTTAGACCGAACCGACGACGATCCGATTCCTAGCGACGTCCCCGTGACGGACATCACTTTGGATCGCTCCGCCAAATACCTGCTTTATCGCAACGAAGTCACGTTGGTTCCCACGATCTATCCAAGCCACGCGACCAACAAGACGATTTATTGGTCTTCTAGCGACGCGACCATCGCCACCGTCACCAGCGGAGGAAGAGTAGTGGCCAAAGAGAAAACCGGATCCACCACCATCACCGCGAAAACCGATGACGGCGGAAAAGTCGCGACCTGCCTGATTTACGTCAGCTCTTCCAACTACGCCGATTACTGCCTGACTGGCTTCGTCGGCGGACGTTCGCGCCTTTATGAAGCCAGCAACCCCCTAAAGGCCGTGCCGATGGAAAAAGGCATCTACATCGTCCCAGACGTCCAATTGGTCGCGGGCGATTCCATCACGATCACCGATAGCCATGGGGCGAGGCTAAAAGCCGGAACCAGCATCTACACCTATGACGTGAAGGACACGGAAACCATGAACGTCATGATCAACACGAAGGACTCCAGACAGCAATACATCACCTTGGTGAACAAAGGCTCCCGCGAGATCTACGTCAAATATCCGGACAATACCAACGATTCCGATTTGTGCGCTTGGCTTTGGGTGTCAGGCAACGACATCACCTCGGTTTGGGTGAAGACCAGCGATCTAAGAATCGGATCGACCGGCAGCCGTTTCACGATTCCCAAGAAGGCGAGCCAATTCACCTTCTTCCGCGCGCCGCAAAAAGCGAAACCGGTGGACGGGGATTATAGTTCGCTCGGAACGAGCTATCGAACCATCGGACCCAAGACCCTATACGACGACGTCTATACCTATGACTGCAACATATAGGTGAATGAGCTTATCCAAAGATATTCACGGGAACGTTTCCTTATCGAAGGAATGCCTTTCGATTGGTCGGAAATGAAAATTCGTGGTTGAATGTGCCTAACGGGCTTCCTATAATATCGAAGCCCCAAAAGGGCAATTACGTCAGAGCATGGGTGTTTAGCTCAGCTGGGAGAGCACCTGTTTGACGTACAGGAGGTCACAGGTTCGATCCCTGTAGCACCCACCATGCTTGTGAGAATCCGCGCTAAGCGCGGTTTTTCATTTGTTTTGCTCCCCAATTTGTTTACAATGATGGGGATTTATCGAGGCGTTATTATGAAACTCTATCGTCATACCCGTCGTTCCGTCATCCTCTTCTTCCTTTTGACCCCGCTCACCCTTTGCATCTATCCCATCGTGGTCTTGCATCACATCGGCAAAGAAGTGAATCGCATGTACGAAGGAACCGAAGGTTACAAGAAGTCCATGCCCTTCGTCGGCGCGTTCTTTCTCGGCATCATCACCTTGGGCATCGTTCCGATCGTGTGGACCTGCAAAGTCGCTGGCAAGCTCGGCCGCAAAGGCTATGCCTTAGGCATCCGCAAACCCCATGTCTGCGGCCCGTTGATGTTCTTCTGCGGATTCTTATTCTGCTTCTTGATCGTCACCGGCATCATCGCCTGGACCAAGTTCCTCCATACCTGCAACGCCATCGAACGCAAGCTCAATGAGCTCGCCAGCGTCCAAGCCGAAGAAGAAGCCAAGGCCGACATCATCTCCGAAGAAGCTGCCCCCGAAGAAGCCCCGGAAATCGTCGAAAAGCCCGCAGAACCCGAAGCAATTTCCGCTGAAGCGCCCGCAGAACCCAAAGAAGAAGCGGCGGAAGAGCCTGCTCCTGAGCCCGCTCCAGAACCGGCACCCGAACCCGAACCGGAACCCGAGCCCAAGAAGGAACTCGCCCCCGAATATCGCCCCGCCCCGCGCAAAAACGTCCGCAAGTGGCGCGTGCGCTTGTCCAATTCCAACGAATTCAAGGTTTTCGATACCGAAGAAGAAGCCTTGGCTTATGCCAAAGGGTTGGCGGACAAGAACAACGCGAAGCTTCACATCCGTAAGTAATTCCGCTGGACAAGCGGTATGCAACAGGCTAGATTATTGCCTGTTCGATGCACGATTAGTTCAGTGGTAGAACACCAGCTTCCCAAGCTGGTTATACGGGTTCGATTCCCGCATCGTGCTCCATGAGTCAAAATTGTGTCGACACCGTCGGCACTTTTTTACTTTTTTTGTGAATCCACCGCACGATTATCGCACGGATTTTGGCGGAAAGAGTTCGGAGCACTATGCACATTAAAACAAATCTGGCCTTATGATGGTTGTTTCGCGGGCATGATGGCACTATAATTTCCGTGAAAATGTAGATTTCTACAAAAAACAGGAATTTATGATTGAACGGAATAAGTATTTGAATCAGCTGATTGACTCGAAGTGCAACGGGTTTCCGAAAGTAATAACCGGCATCCGCCGCTGCGGGAAATCGTATTTGCTAAAGGAAATCTTCAAAAATCACCTATTGGAATCCGGAGTGGGTGAGGAGCATTTCGTTCTCATTGAGCTCGACGACAACAAAAACGCCAAATTGCGGAATCCAATCGAGCTAAGCCGCTACGTGAGGGAAAAGGTTTCCGGCCAGGAGGGCGTTTCCTACGTTGTCCTCGATGAAATCCAAAGGGTTTTCGACA
>JBGUWA010000215.1:0-10047 GCA_045220635.1 Candidatus Alloenteromonas sp.
GAGAATCAAAGTATCGCACTCGATGTGGCTTTTCGCGCCCAAAGCGCCTTTATGCATGCGGACGGTGCCGCGGAAATTCGCCGTGCCGCCATTATGGACGACGGATTTGGAGACGATCGTGGAGGAAGTGTTCTTTCCCATATGGATCATGCGGGCGCCCGAATCCTGGAATTGGCCTTTGTTGCCAACGGCAATCGTCACGGTCGCGCCGCGGGCACGGTCGCCTTTGAGGACGCAGGCGGGGTATTTCATCGTCGTCATCGAACCGATGTTGCCATCGACCCATTCCATGAAGCCGTCTTCTTCGACCAAAGCCCTCTGGGTGACGAGGTTTAAAATGTTCGTGGACCAGTTCTGGATGGTCGTGTAACGGACGTGCGCCCCTTTGCCCACGACGATTTCGACGACGCCGACGTGTAGCGAGTCCTTGGAATACGTCGGGGCGGTGCAGCCTTCCACGTAATGGATGTCCGCGCCGTCGTCGGCGATGATCAAAGTGCGTTCGAATTGGCCGGTCTTTTCGTTGTTGATGCGGAAATAGCTTTGCAAAGGCTTCTCGAGTTTGACGCCTTTGGGCACGTAGATGAACGAACCACCGCTCCAACACGCACCGTTTAAGGCGGAGAACTTGGAGTCGGCGATGGGGATGACGGTGCCGAAATACTTACGGAAAATGTCGGGGAAGAGCTTTAGACCCATATCCGTCGAAAGGAAAATGACGCCTTTTTCCTTCACTTCCTCCAACATGTTGTGATAGACGACTTCGGATTCATACTGCGTCGAGGCGCCCGAGAGGAACTTTTGCTCCGCTTCAGGAATGCCAAGTTTTTGGAAGGTTTCCTTAACCGTTTCGGGAACTTCGTCCCAGGAAGAGGATTCCTTATCGGAAACGCGGGTGAAATAGGTATAGGTGGAAAAATCCATGTCAAGCTTCGGGCCGAAGTTCGGATCGGGCATTACCTTGAAGGCGCGATAGGCTTTTAAGCGGAATTCCAACATCCATTCCGGCTCGTCTTTGCTTTTGGAAATCGCGCGCACCACCTCTTCGTTTAGGCCAACGCCCGTGTCGAAAATGGAGACGTCTTCGTCCTTAAACCCGTAGGCGTATTCTTCTTCGAACGTCTTATCCGACATGATGATGCTCCTTTAGCAAGGCTTCCACCGCGTCCCAGCCAATGGTCGCGCAGTGGATGCGCGCCGCTTGCTTGCCGGTATTCATGAAAGCCAAAGCCTCTTCCAAAACGGAAGAATCATAGGGCTCTTCGTGAATCATTTTGCGGTATTGCTCGATCAGATAGTTGGCTTCTTCTTGCGATTTGCCGATGACGAGGTCGCAGATGATGTCGCTGGAGGCCGTCGAAATCGCGCAAGCCGTGCCATTCCAGCAGGCATCGCTCACTTTGCCTTCCTCGTCGAACTTAAGGAAAACGTCGATGTCGTCGATGCAATTGACCGACGAGGAATGGATGGACGCATAGCCTTCTCCCTCAGGGGAGAGCTTATGCCTTGGGGAGGAATAATGGTCCATGATGATTTCCCGCATCATCGCGGGGGTTAACTCAAAAGTAGGCATCGAGGAAATTCCCTCCTTGTTTGACGGCTTGCACCAAGGCATCGATTTCCTCCTTGGTGGTATATAGATAGAAACTCGCGCGGACGGTCGCGACGGTTCCGAGGTCTTCGGGCAAGATTTTCGCGCAATGTTGCCCCGAACGGCAGGCGATTCCTTTGGAATTGAGCAAAGTAGCCGCGTCTTGGGCGAACACGTTATGGATGTTGAAAGTGACGATTCCCGCTTCGGAATCGGGGTTATAGATATCCACCACGCCCGTCTTCGATAATTGCTCGACGGCGTAGCGTTTTAGTTCTTTTTCATGGGCCTCGATTTGCTCCATGCCAATGCTTTGGAGATACTCCACCGCGGCTTCTAAGCCATAGATGCCCGCGAGGTTCAACGTACCCGCCTCAAAACGCATCGGCGGATCGAGGTAAATCGCTTCGCCCGAGGGGAAGAACTTCACGTTCATGCCACCGCCGGTTTGAAGCGGATCGGTGTCTTTGAGAATATCGAACTTGCCATAAAGGATGCCAATGCCGGTAGGACCGCACATCTTATGACCCGAGAAAGCCAAGAAATCGCAATCGAGGTCTTTGACGTCGACCTTGATATGCGGCACCGATTGGGCGCCATCGACGACTAAGATCGCGCCTTGCTCATGAACAATCGCGGCGATCTCTTTGATGGGGAGGCGATACCCAAGGACGTTGCCAACGTGGGCCAAGGCCACGATTTTGGTCTTGGGCGTCAAGGCTTGCTTCACGCTTTCGACGGTGACGCGATTCTTCACTAAGGAAGCGTAAGTGAGTTTCGCCCCCGTAAGCTCCGCGATGCGGAACCACGGCAAAAGGTTGGACGCATGCTCGGAATGGCTTAACAAGATCTCATCGCCTGGCTTTAGGTGCTTTAATCCATAACCATAGGCGACCAAATTCAAGGAATCCGTCGCCCCAGAGGTGAAAACGACCTCACTAGGCTCGGCGTTAAGGAAGTTGGCCAAAGTCTTTCGCGCATGTTCGATGCGTTGGTCGGCTTGATAGCAAAGATCGTAATCCCCGCGATGGGAATTGGACGTCTCGTCACGATAATAAGCATCCATCGCCTTCAAAACCGGTTCGGGTTTGAAGGTGGTCGAGGCGTTATCAAGGAACACCAAAGGATGGCCTTGCATGGTCTTTTCCGAAGAAAGCATCGGGAAGTCGGCGCGGATCTTGCTTACGTCAAACATCAGAAGCCCTCCTCGATAACGTTTTGAATGCGCGTGGCCAACTCACCCTCATAATGGGCGAGAACGGGTTTCAGATAACCCAAAACGAGCAACCGTTTCGCGGTTTCTTGGTCTAACCCACGCGATAAAAGATAGAAAAGATGCTCATCGGAAAGACGGCCGACGACTGCGCTATGAGAGGCGCTGACGTCGTTTTCGTCGATACGCAAATTGGGCGAGCATTTGCCCACGGCATCCTTATCGAACACGATGATTTTCTCTTTCTGAGACGTATTGGAACGCACCATGCCGTTATGGATATGGCTCGTGCCCACGAAGGTTAATCTACTCCCCTTCATGGCGATGCCGTATTGGATGACTTCCGCTTCAGTAATCGGGGCAAGATGGTTCACCGAGCAGTCGATGACCTTGTTGGAGGCGTCCTTGCTGATGCCGGCGTAATGCCAGCTGGCTTTGGCGCCTTCCCCTAGGAGTTCCACCAGCACGTTCACTCGACCTTCTCCACTGGAAAAATCGGCAAAAGCGCCGTCAAAAACCCCTTCTTTTTTGATTTTAACGTGAATATTCGCACTGCCAAAACAAGCGAAAGACGCCAGGCGAACGACTTTGGTTTCGCCCTCGTTCACCTCGATCTCGAGGTCCTTGATTTGCTCGTCGACGAAGGTCAGCATGGCTTATTCGCCGATGGCCTTTCTCGTCACGCAGACGCCAATCGAACCGATGGAGGAATCCTCTTTTTCCACGGGGATTCCGAGCTCGGTTTTGATCCATTCGTAACCACGCTCATCGATCTTCTTCACGAGTTCCGGTCCGCCCGAAACGGCGATGCGGCCATTGACCATGACGGCAACTTCATCGGGGGAAATCAAATCGTAAAGGCGGGCATAGTGGGAGACCACGAGGAAGCCGCGGCCTTTCTTTTGCTCGTCGCGGATCGCGGCGGAAACCACTTGCAAGGCATCGACGTCCAAACCGGAATCGATCTCGTCAAGCAAAGCGATTTTGGGTTCGAGCAACTTGAGCTGAAGGATCTCGTTGCGTTTCTTTTCGCCACCCGAGAAGCCTTCGTTGAGGTTGCGGCTCGACATTTCAAAAGGGATGCCCATCTCTTTGTAGGCGTTTTGGGATTTGTTGTAGAACTCGAACAAGGACATCGGCTTTTCGCGGCGGCTATTCATCGCGGCTTTGAGGAAGTCCAGGGAGTTCACGCCAGGGATTTCGGAAGGGTATTGCATGGCCAAAAATAGGCCCAGCTTCGAACGTTCGTCGACGGAAAGGGAGAGGAGATCGACGCCATCGAAGGTCACTTTCCCTTCGGTGACGACATAGTTCGGATGGCCCATCAACGCGAAAAGAAGCGTGGATTTGCCATGGCCGTTCGGACCGACCAACGCGATCGTTTTCCCTTCTTGGACGTCGAGGTTGACGCCTTTGAGGATTTCCTTTCCTGCGACGGAAACGTGCAGGTTCTCGATATGAAGCAATGCCATTTCCCTACCTCCCAAATCGGGCAATATTCTAATCGCTCCGCCCTTGCCTTGCCAATGAATATGATAAAAACACCCAAAGATTCATCTTTGATAGGAAAATTGACCGCCTAATCGGGTCTCGGGTAACACGCGCGAAAATCTTGTTGTAACAATAATTGTTAAAGTATATGATTTACGCGCTACGTTTCAGATACGTAAGGAGGAACGAGTCACGTATGAAAAAAAGTAAACTCACCCTCGGCTTAGTCACTGGTCTCGTCAGCATCGGCGCGCTCGCCGCTTGCAACGAGGTCACCTATTCCGACGGCGTGGTGTTGGAGTATACGGACGCCCAAGGAAACAAGACCAAGATCACCGCGATGGATCTTTTTAGTCGTGAATATTCCAGCGGCACCGCCAGCACCGACTTCGAAAGCGTTTATGAAGTCCTGATTCGCAAATACTACGAATCCGGCTCCGGCCAAGCTTCCCTTGCCACCCTTAAAGGCAAAGCGGAAAAAGACGTCCAAGACGTTAAAGACCAGGCCAGCAAAAACGCCGAAAGCAATGGCACGAGCTACGACGAGGAATTGGAGAAACTCCTCTCCAGCAACAACGTCGAAACCGTTGCCGAACTCTTCGATGCCAAACTTTACGAAGAAGAGAAAAAGAAATTCGAGCAGGATTACGAAACCAATGATCGCATTGAGGAAATGCGCGATGGCAAAGGTATCTTCTCCTCGTCAGAAGATTACGGCGTTGGTTCCGACGGCTATCTCGTCGAACAAATGCCCTACACCATCTCCCACATCTTGGTTAAGTTCGCTTCCGCCACGAATGGCGAGCACACCCAAGCCACCATTTCCGAAGCCGAATCCCGCAAACTCGGTCAGCTCATCGAGCTTCTTGCCGGCGCCGACATCAACAACGGCGATGGTAAGATCGCTTCCGCTCGCCGCACCGAATTTGGCACCATCGCGAAAACTTTGCCGTCCGACGACTCCGGCTCTGCCGAGAAGTACGGACAGCTCGACGTCATGGACCGTGACCTCGCCGACTCGTTCATCAACGAGTTCAAGTTCGGCATCTATTCCTATGAGGCCATCTACAATGCCGTCAACCAAGACGAGGCTTTGAACCCCTACGCCGCCAAAGAGACCCTTCACGAGAACTCTGGCAAGACCTACAAACTCACCGATAAGATCCGCTTCTCCTCCGACGCGACTTACACGGATATGTCCTTGCCTCAGACCGCCGAAGAAGAAGCCAACCTCGGCGAAGGCGAACACTACATCCAGAACTTCTTCTACGAGAAGGATGCGACGGGTGAACTCGTCCTCAACGGTGGCAAACCCGTCCTCGAAGGCATCGGCAGGATCCCCTACGGCGCCGCGGTCGCTTTGGCCAAGGATTCCGTCGCCAAGAACGAATTCACCTACATGGATGGTTTAACCGAAAAGAAGATGAACTGGGAAGTCAACGGCAACTCGTCCTCCTTCTACCCGCGCAATATCCTCTTTAATAAATACTTCAACAACCATCGCGTCGCGGTCATCGTTCCGAACGAAATCGCCTATAACGATCCGTCCATCGCCCTCATCACCGGCGGCGACTACAGCACCGAGAACTTCGAAGGCGCCCATGACGACGACTACGCCGCCCTCCCTGGCTTTGCCAAGGATTCCAGCGACGTCCTCCCCGACCTCGGCTGCAACGCCTTGACCACCGAAAAGGGTCAAATCATCCTCGCCGTCCGCGGCGGCTCCTCCGGTTCCTATGAAGGCATCCACTTCATGGTCATCGACCGCTCCGCCCTCCATCAATACGCGGAAGGCAACAAGATGATCTCCGCCGAAGACTACGAAGCCCGCAAAGGCGACGACGATGTCAACTCCTTGTCTGAGTTCTACACCATCTACAAACCCGGCGAGACCAACTTCCCGACCTACAAGTTGGCTGGTATCGACACCAACAAGACGACCTACGTCAACCAGCTCCATACCACCCCGACCAACTACACCACCAACGTCAAGACCTTGAAGGATAAGATCAAGGGTTACAACGGCAACAAAGACACGTACATGTTCCAGAAGCTGGTGACCGACTCGACCATCACCTTCGGCACGCACGAAGTCGCCAAGAACGCCGAAAAACTCATCAAGGCCTGGATCAAGACCAAACGTGAGAAATCCGTCATCGACACGGCCGAATCCTTCGACAAGGCCTGGGCCACTTACATTGAGTACCTGACCTCCGCCGACGAAGCCCGCGCCCTCAACCCCGACGGCTCTCAAAGACTCATTTCCGAAACCTGCGCTATTGGCTACAACAAACGCAGTTCCGACAAGAACTCGGGCGAATATGCCGGTAGCATCTGGGCTAATGGAGGTGCCTGCTATGCAAAGTAAACTCAAAATCTTCGCGTTAAGCGCCTTGCTCGCCTGCTTCGGCCTCGCCGCCTGCGACGATGTGGAAGCCAAACTTCCCGAAGCCGAGCAGAGCATGCCGATCCTCAACATCGAGGATAAGCTCCCCCATAACGAAGTCGAAGACCTCTTCGAAAAGATCGTTCCGGGCGACTCCAGCACCGCCGCCAAGGTTCTCGACGAGCTCCTCTATCGTTTCGCCCTCTCCTACTTCGGCGATTTCTATGAGCTCCGTACCATGGTCGAAAACGACGACGAAAACGCCATCAAAGCGTTCGTTACCTCCCATGAGTTGTTCCACATCTTCGAAGATGATGGAACCACCCATAAGGTCGCTGCCGAAGTCCAAGGCGTCAAAGACTTCTATGGCCACTTGCTCAAATCCATCCGCAAGAACTTCTGGGGCTACGTCTCGAACTCCACGTACACCAATCGCTACTACTTCTACGAGAAGAAGTTCTACGATGCGCAACGCGCCTCGCTCTACGACCTCGAGAACGAAATCAACAACGCTTATGGCGAGACCCTCACCAACAGCAAGAAGGCCCCGCTTGAAGGCGACCTCGACGAGGACTACGTCGAAATGTACTTCGGCGATGACACCTACCACTTCCTCGACATCTATCGCGACTTCATCACCCGTTCCTTGCTCCCCGATCTCTACCGTAAGGTCATCGTCGAGAACTACATCCAGCGCAACAACTACGGCGCGCTTGGCCGTTCTCACGCCCGTAAGGTTCAGACCATCAGCTTGAAGAACCTCGATAACGCCGTCGACGCGACCCGTAACCTCGTCACCTTCTATGCCGAGAACGTCCTCGAAGCCGATGCCGAAGAAATCTTGGTTTACGCGCAAGCGAAAGACCCGACCGTCGATCCCGTCGACCTCGAGCTCATCCAAAACGTTCGCAACCTGAAGTTCCTCTCCGACCTCTACGCTGGCCTTATCGACGTCAACGTCGACGCGCTCAGCGACAATGACGAGAAGTTCGTCGCCGCCCTTGCGAAGCATCTGTATGAAGACGCGACCTGGGCCAGCGCCACCATCGACCTCGATGGCGACGACCTCAACGGCGAAGAAGTCCTCTACTACCCCTTGACCACCCTCGGCGGCATCTACGAGGACTACAAGAAACTCACCGATGTCCGTTGGGAAAGCAGCGAAGCCACCGACTTCACCGGCGGCGGAGCCTACACCAAGGAAACCGGCTTGATGCTCAAGTCTCGTGAGATTTTCTCCAAGAACTCCGCCAAAGACGGCTGGTTCACCTCCTCTGGCCTCTCCGACCTACCGAGCGACCTCCGTTCCCGCTTGTTCAAGATCCAAGTCGCCAACGAAGTGGACACCAACTACACCTTCGGCGCCGATGGCTCCCTCATGGTCTACGAAAACATCCATAAGGATTATGGCTGGTACGTGCAAGGCTCCTACTACCTCACCCCGGAAACCTACGAAGCCAGCGCCGAACGTCCTTGGCTCTACTTCGACTCCGGTTCCAGCAGCTGGGTCATCGTCCGTGTCGACGAAGCCGTCAAGGGTCCGAAGCTCACCATCAGCGCCGACTCCACCTCCAACTACGACTACTTGGCCGGAATCGGCATGCGCGATGGCAAGGAAACCCAAAACCAGATCGTCTGGGTCATCTCCGACTTGATCGGCGATTCGGATTCCTACCGCAAAGCCGCCCGTCAGGAAATCGTCAAGAAAGCGGACATCAAATACCACGATCAAGCCGTCTACGATTACTTCGAAACCAACTTCCCTGACCTATTCGACTAATCGGTCCTATAATAAGGGCGGGTACATCCCGCCCTTTTCTCTTACGAGGTAACAATATGAAAGACATCTTCTGCAAAATCATCGATGGCGAAATTCCCAGCACCCGCGTCTACGAAGACGACGACGTGTTGGCCATTCTCGACATTTCCCAAATCACCCGCGGCCATACGTTGGTCATGCCCAAGCAACATTATGATTCCTTGCTTTCCTGCCCCAAGGAAATCCTCACCAAGGTCATGATGATCGCCCAGCGCATCGGCCAAGCCGAGGTCTCCATCTTAGGCGCCAAAGGGGTCAACTATTTGGCCAACTGCGGCGAGGCGGCTGGCCAGACCGTCCCTCACTTCCACGTTCACGTCATCCCGCGTTACGTCGCCGGCGAAGGCGGATTCCGTCTGGAAATGAAGAGCCAAGACACCTCCAAGATGAACTTGCCGATGCTTGCCAAGGAAATCGGCGATGCCTTGAAGTAAAACTCGCTCAAATGAAAAATGGTCGCGGATTTGCGACCATTTTCCTTTGATTTCGCTTACTTTCTGCCCTTGGCCAAATCGATTTTCAACTCCTCGAAGGTCAAACCAGGCTCTTTTCCCTCTTCCACGAAGGTGGCCTTATAGAAATAACGGTCATCCATGTTGAAGAGCTTCGCGGTCAATCCGCCAGGCTCCACGCCGCGATAGGCTTTGTCGAGGATGTTCATCTTCGCGTCGAGGTCATCGATCATCGCCACGACGAACGCTTCGCGCGTCGCGGGCATGACGGGAGAACCGAATTCGGGCTTGGTGTGATGGGAGAGGACGATGTGCTCAAGAAGCACCGCGACCTCTTTCCTATGGGCCAAATCGGGATGTAAGGGACGTTCTTCCTCAGGGAGCTCGTCGATCGCGAAATAGCCGAGTTCCTTGGCCTTGCGACGGAGTTCGGCGTGGCCAATGGAGATATGGCCTAATAACTTGCCTTCCAAGGTAAACGCCGTGCCACGGACGCCGCTAAGCTCAATGGTCTTGCCAATGTCATGGACGAGGGTTCCCGCCAAAACGAGATCGCGGTTGGTCTCGGGATAGACGCGGCAAAGGTTCACCGCCATGTCGACCATCGTCAGCGAATGGAAGAGCAAGCCGCCGAGGTAATCGTGGTGATTGCGGACCGCGGCGGGATACGTGCTTAAATCGTCTACGAATTCCTTAATAAACGCGCGCGCAAGCGTGGCGATGTCTTTGTCGGCGATGCTATTTAGGCAAAGCTCGAGTTTCTCTTTCATCGCTTCCACCGCCATGGGGGCGCAAGAGATGAAGCGCGACCAATCGATGCCATCTTGATCGACGCGTTCGACGAAACGAACCTTGACCTGCAAGGCGTTACGGTATTTCAAAACCTCGCCTTCGAGTTGGACGACGGTGCCTTTGGCAAGCAGTTCCTCGTCTTCGGGAAGATAATCCCATTTCTTGGCTTCGATGGTACCTGAATTATCTTGGAGGACGAGCGTCCAATAGTTCGCCCCGCCGTCCTTGACGCCCTTTTTGACGTCGGCGAGCAAGAATTGACCCAAGATATGGTCACCGGCATTTAACGTTGCAACGTTCATA
>JBGUWA010000216.1:0-6052 GCA_045220635.1 Candidatus Alloenteromonas sp.
CGTTAGCCTCTTCCGTCGCATGGGAATAGAGATTGAAATAAACGAGGGCGGATACCGATAGGCTAAGCAATACGGCTGCGGCGGGAACCAAGATCCGCGTCGCCAGGGGAAGGCGGTTTTTGCGGTGCAAAAGCAGCACGCCGACGATGGAGCCAACAAGCACCACGAAGGTGATCAAGGTGAGGATTACGATGTCAAGGACGGGCATAAGGCAAGGGTTATTATAGGTAACTCGGAGAGGGAAGCCAACGTCCCAGTGGAAAGGACCCCGTATATGGTCGTGGAAAACGTTGCCTTTCATCGTTCTCAAATTTGTCAATGAAAGGCCAAATCCATCGGGGAATTGGGGCCATTTCCTAAAGAAAGGCGAACATGGTCAAATATTGCATCTGAAGAAAATGGACGGGAATTTGCAATCCAAAAACGAATGAATGCCCGATAATCTTGCAATATTTTGTATCGAATGACATGGGAGCCTTGCGAAACTGATGACATGGTTTAGCTTCCATAACCGGAAAGAAAAAAACGTCAAGCAAACATCGGAAATGGATGAAGGGCGAAAGATAATTTAGAATGGATAAGACCAGTGGTGGGAAGAACGATGTCTAAGCTAGATCGCGGAGAAAAAGGGGAAGTGAAGGTCAACGCCTTGCTTGAAGGGATAACGGAGCCTCGCTACGTCTTTCATGACGTCACCTTGGTCAACGCCACCTCCGAGATGACCCATCAGATCGACCATATCTTGGTGCATCCCCATGGGGTGTTCGTCATCGAGACGAAGAACTACTATGGGGAGATACTCTACGATGAGGCGACGGGCGAATGGAGCAAGGTCGTGCGCGGCCAAAAGACGCATATCCATAACCCTTTGAAGCAAAACAAATCCCATGCGGTGACGTTGCGGAAGGCGCTTAAGGGAAGCGTTAATCCGATCCCGGTCGTCGTCTATGCGCGAAATAACGCGCCTTATCTTCCCGACGAGAACGTCATCAACGCGGAGGACCTGTCGCTTTTCGTCGAGTCTTTTCCCTATCCGCGTTTGCTTACGCACAAGGAGATGACGGACATCAAACGCCAAATCGAGGAAGCCTGCGTCGAGGTCTCCAAGAAAGAGCACCTCGAGAACATCGCCATCTTGAAGCAGGTCCGAAAGGAAACCCAAGCCGAGATGGCCTATGCGATCGAGCAGGGGTTATGCCCACGTTGCGACCACAAGATCGTCGTTGAGGGGTATGAATACCATTGCCCAAATTGTGGGTATCGCTTCAAGCTATAAGCCGCGCATATTTCGTCGGTGGCCTCAGGGGAACTGAGGTCTTTTTATACAATGTACAAAATGATCCGTTGCCATGGGTAACGTGTTAGACAGTGTATAAATTTGCGGGGGAATCGGCGATGAAAAAGACCCACGGGTGGCGTGAGTCTTCTTGGGTTTGCTGGCGCTTATTCGATCGCGGGATCGTCGACATCGGCCTCGTTTTCGGGAACGTCTTCGAAGTTTGCGTGGTAATCCCTTTCGTCCTGGGAGAGGCCGTTAGGCTCTTCGTTTCCGACATCGTTGAGCACTTCTTGTTGGAATTGCTCGTTGCTGACCTGCGCGTTTTCCAAGACTTCGTCACCGGCTTGGGCTTCCATCTCGGAACGCTTCTGGTTGTTGGCGTCGACGATGGTTTCGAGGGTGTGTTCGGATTTGCGTTGCTCGTCGGTGGCCCTAAGGATATTCAGACTGAAGACGGCGCGGGCTTTTTGGGTGCCTTTTAGTCTCTGAATCGCCGCTCCGCTAGGAACGCCCTGGGAAGGCTTCCATCTAGGGAAGACGTGCTGGAGGTATTCAAGCGCGGCTTTGTCGAGGGCATTGAGGTTGCCGTAGTTGGCGTGGTCGGGGTTATTGAAGGCCTCATAGGCTTGGTCGAGGTTATGGGAGGCGGTGGAAGAAGTGCCGAAGGCGCGGGAGAGTAGACCAGGCTTGGTGGCTTCATAGGCTTTCTCGAGTTCCGCTTTGCCGCCGAATTTGGCCATAAGGCGATAATTCACGTCGCGGGAATTGCGCTCGACTTCGAGTTCGCTGACCTCTTCCCACAAGGTGGAGTTCGGGGCGTTGAGGTGGTTGAACATCGCCTGGTAGTTCTCGATGCGTTGCTGGTTTTCTTCGGTGAGGCCTTTGTTGGCTTCCGCGTACAGAAGGCGGCTCGCTTGCTCCTTGAGGTAATCGATGGGTTCGATCATGAAGGCGCGGTTGGGGGCGTCCAGTTCTTCAGAAAGGTCGGGATCGACGGCTTCGTCGGGGACCATGACGCTTTGTGCGCGGATTTTGGCGGAGGCGTCGGCGAGCTTCATCTTGGCGACGTGGATGGCTTCGGCGAGGGAGACGTCGCGTTGCGCGTTGGCGCCATAGGCGAGGAGGTAACGGGTGGTAAAGGCCAATTTGTCTTCGATGCGTTCGATTTTGTCCATGCGGCGGATGTAGTCGGCGATGGAGACGTATTGGATGGAATTCAAGGCATTTTCGGTTAAGGTGACGGGCATAAGGTCTTCCTCCTTTTTCCTTATTGTAGACGATGGAATGCAACAAATCTGTCACAGGGGCGAAAAAACTTTTAATAGGTGTTGCGTTATCCCCTTTCCTATGGGGCGGGGGAAGCGGATAATGAAGAAGCACGAAAGGAACCCGCCATGGAACTCAACCGTTATTTCGACCACACCCTTTTGAAACCCGACGCCAGCGGCAACGGCATCATCACCCTTTGCCAAGAAGCCAAGGAATATCATTTCGCCTCCGTCTGCGTGAACCCGGACTTCGTTCCCCTCGCCGCAAAGCAACTTGAAGGCAGCGACGTCAAAGTCTGCACCGTCATCGGCTTCCCCTTGGGCGCGAACATGCCCGAAATCAAAGCCCTGGAGGCCAAGCGGGCGATTCTCGACGGCGCGACCGAAGTGGACATGGTGCTGAACATCTCCAAAGCCAAGGAAGGCGATTACGACTACGTCGAGAAGGAAATCGCCCTCATCAAGGAGGCGTGCGGAGACATCTTGCTCAAGGTCATCTTGGAGACGTGCTTGCTCACCGACGAGGAAATCGTCTGCTGTTGCAAGGCCGCGATGCGCGCCAAAGCCGATTACGTCAAGACCTCTACCGGCTTCTCCAAGGGCGGGGCGACCGTCCATGCCGTCGCCTTGATGCGCCAAACCGTCGGCGAAGCCTTGGGCGTTAAAGCCAGCGGTGGCATCCACACCAAGGAAGAAGCCCTCGCCATGATCGAGGCCGGCGCGAGCCGCATCGGCGCCTCGGCTTCCGTGGCGATCATGAAAGAATAACAACGCCAAAAGCATAAGGGTCCTATGGACCCTTTTTCTTTGCGGACGAATTTGCTTCTTTTACGCGCGCCACTCCCGTATAATAGCCGTTGTCAGGCCAAAACGATGGTTATTACTTTTGCTTGCGACGTTCTCGGACAAGAGAACAACGGTACCACGATCGCGACGATGAACGTCGCCCGCGCCATGGCTCGAAAAGGCCATGAGGTGCGCATCATCTGCCCCGACGAATTCCGCAGAGGAGAACCGGGCGTTTACGTCGTTCCGCGCGTCAATTTCGGCATTTTCAACGGCTACGTCGAGCATAATGGCGTCGTCCTTTCCTCCACCAAGGACAAGGAAACGATCCGCAAAGCCGTCGAAGGCTCGGACGTGGTGCACTTCAATTTCGGGGGTTTCCTATCTTCCTATACCGCCGATCTATGCAAGAAGCTTAACATCCCCACGACCGCCTCGATGCATACGCAGGCGGAGAACTACACCAACCACGTGGGTCTTCAGTATTCCCGTTTGGCCAACCATCTTTGGTACAAACATCTTTACCGCATCCTTTTCCGCAAAGTCGATGCCGTCCATTACCCGAGCGAATTCATCCACAAGGAATTCGAGAGGCAGTGCAACTTCACCTCCAACGCCTATGTCATCTCCAACGGCATCCAAAGCGACTTCCAGCGCATGGACGTCGAACGCCCCGACGAATTAAAAGGCAAAGTGGTGGTGGCCTTCACCGCGAGGTATTCCCGCGAGAAGAAGCATAAGGACCTCTTCAAGGCCATGAAGTACTCCAAGCACAACAAAGACATCGTCTTGTTGCTGCCTGGCGCGGGTCCTTTGGAAAAGAAATTCCGCAAAAAGTATTCCAAGTGGTGCGCCAACCCGCCCATCCTTGGCTTCCATAACCACGACGAGATGGTTCGCTTATTGAACCTCGCCGACATCTATTGCCACGTCGGCCGCGTCGACATCGAGCCGATCAGTTGCCTCGAGGCCATCTCGATTGGCATCCCGCCCATCTTGACCGATTCGAAGTTCTCCTCGGTGAGCTCGTTCGCCATCGACCCGGAACTCAACGTCTACCACGCCGGCGACGCGAAGGATTTAGCGCGCCACATCGACTATTTCATCGACCATCCCGAAGTCGCCAGGGAAAACGGGGCGAAGTACCTTGGCTATGCCGAGCGCTTCGACTTCCAAACCTCGATGGACCGCATGGAGAAGATGTACCTCGAAGTCATCGCCAAACACAAAGAAAAAGCCGCATGAAAAGGGAAAAGAAAGTCGTCTATTACCGCGATGCCTTAAACGACGAGTTTTCGGGTACCAAAATCAAGCGCATCCCCTTAGGGGATTATGATTATTGCCCCAAAAACATCTTTTTCCGCATGTTCTCATGGTTCGTTTATTGGATCGTTGCCTTTCCGCTTTTCTGGGTGGGCACGAAACTTATTTACCATATCCGCATCCGTGGCCGAAAGAACCGCCGATTGACGCGGGGTCAAGGCGTGTTCATCTATGGCAACCACACCCAAATCGCCGACGCCTGGACGGGGCAGATCTTCGCCGCCAGGGGAAAAAGGGCCTACATCGTCTGCAACCAAGACACGACCTCCATCAAAGGCGTGCGTTGGCTCGTCAACGCCTTAGGTGCCATCCCCACCCCCGAAAACCCCGCCGAAGCGGAACGCTTCAACGCTTGCATCCGCAAACGCATCAAGCAAAAGCGCGCCATCTCCATCTTCCCCGAAGCCCACATCTGGCCCTATAGCACCCATATCCGTCCGTTTGGCGATGAAGCCTTCGCCTTGCCGGCGGAACTAGGGGTTCCCGTCGTGGCGATGGCGGCGACGTACCGCAAACGCAAGATCCTTAAGTCGCGTCCGCCTTATATCACTTTGCACATCTCCAAGCCTTTCTACCCGAACATGAAGCTATCGCTTCCGCAGCGGAAAAAAGAGCTCCGCGACTACGTTTACGATTACCTTCTGGACAAAGCCGCCAGCGAGGAAAACTACGAATACATCGCTTACGTGAAGCAGAAGGACTGACGCGAGGCGAAAATGTCGCTATAATCTAAGGCAACGAAAGGAACTATTTCCATGGAACTCAAAGGATCCGAAACCGAGAAGTGCTTGCAGGCAGCCTTCGCCGGTGAATCCCAAGCCCGCAACAAATACACCTATTTCGCCTCCAAGGCCAAGAAGGAAGGCTATGAGCAAATCGCCGCCATCTTCTTGGAAACCGCCGAAAACGAGAAAGAGCACGCCAAACTCTGGTTCAAGTATCTCTGCGGTGGCGAAATCCTCTCCACCGAAGAAAACCTCGCCGCGGCCGCCGCGGGCGAGAACGACGAATGGACCGACATGTATCCCAGATTCGCCGAAATCGCCGAGAAGGAAGGCTTCAAGGAAATCGCCATGAAGTTCCGTATGGTCGGTGAGATCGAAAAGCATCACGAAGAGCGTTACAAAAAGCTCCTCGAGAACGTCAAAGGCGGCGTCGTCTATGTCGCCAAGGACGTCGCGGTGTGGAAATGCCGCAACTGCGGTCACATCATCGTCGGCAAATACGCCCCCGAACTCTGCCCGGTGTGCAAGCATCCGAAGTCTTACTTCGAACTCGAAGCCAAGAACTATTAATCCCTTGCTTTGCTAGAACCAAACCTCGACTCAATCCAATGGGTCGAGGTTTTCTTCATGTCGCAGGATTCTACCGGCATCCGAAGCGAAGCCACGTGGAT
>JBGUWA010000217.1:0-1708 GCA_045220635.1 Candidatus Alloenteromonas sp.
GGTCCACGATGTAGACGATGAGCGAATCGGAAGCTTCGGCGTCCTCGAGCATCGTGAGGTATTCATCCGATACTTTGGGGGTTCTGGGCACGAAGTTGTAGCGCGATTCGTCGAAACACTTATTGCAGAAAAGGACGCGAGCGCCGGTATTGTCCAAAACGGAAGGGTCGATGTAACCCGGGGCATGACGATCCTCTCCTTGGAGGATGACGCCGCAGTTATGGCAGCGACGGACGATGTTGAGTTTACTCATGATAGGGTCTCCTTCCAGTTTGGCGACAATTTGCGTTCTTTGATTTTGCGACGCTTCGGTTTATCGAAGATGCGATTGAATTTGGTCCAGGGCGGCTCATGTGGGTCGATGGGATCGAGCAACACGCATCGCACGCCCGCCCCATTGGCGGCCTTCACGTCGGTTTGGATCTGGTCGCCGACGAGCATGACTTCGTTGGGGCTGAGGTTTTCCTCTTTGAGGAACTTCTTCAGCGGTCCTGAGAAGGGCTTGCGCATGAAGCAACGGCATTCCACCCCAAGCAGACCCGCGTAATGCTGGACGCGTTTGCCCGAGTTATTGGAGAGAATGACCAAGCGGTACCCCGCTTCCGTCATCTTTGCCTTCCAGGCAAGGGTCTTTTCCGATGGTTCCGCCACCGTATAGGGATCCAGCGTATTATCGAGGTCCAATAAGATGACTTTCACGCCATGGAAACGATAGAAATCGGCATCGATTTCGAACAAGTTCGAAGCGAGCGCGAAGGGTATGTTTCTTTTCCTCATGCGTATATGATACGCGTATTTGTGCCTTGCGAGCAAGAAATACGCATGAATAGTGCGAAATCTTGGCGATTCCCTGGGAACGTCAACGATAAAGGCCCAAATCGGGGAAGCCCGAAATGGGCCACAAATAATATATTATTATTCGACTAGTAATTTACTATAAAACTACTAAATTATGCACCACTACTCTAAAGAGTAGATTTTTCTAGAAATCATCGTCGGAGAAAATCGAGATTTGTTCGAATTTCTCCGCGGGTTTATCTTCCTCGCGGCGAAGGATTTCCGGCTTGGGTTCTTCTTCGACTGGTTCTTCTGGTTCGACGGGAGTTTCGGGAGCGAAGGATTCGATGCTGTCGTCGATGAAATCCTTGGCGCATCTAAAGACGGTCGCGATGATGTCTTTCTTCGGCCACTTCTCATCTTTTTTGGCATAACGCTCCATCGGGGTGAGGTTCAAATCGGGGAAGACGATCTCTTTGTTTGCGCCGCCTTTGAGGACGGTCATGAAGGAAATCGGAGCCTCTTTATCATATGAACGCGTCACGAATACGAGCGCGTGAGGCTCGGATTTGAAGGTGCGGAAGATGATCGAGGTTTTGCTCATTCTGTCGCTGGCATCGATGTTTTGCGAGCCAAAGACGCGCAGGTGGCCTAGGTCGGTGACGAGCAAGACTTTGCCCCGCTCCTCAGGAGCGAAGCTGACTAAGCCGGCGATGGGTGCGCCATGGAAGTTGCCGGCTTTGATACCCGAGGTCGAGGTCGAAGAGACGGCGATGGCGTTCTCGTTATAGCGCGTGGCCAAACCGTTTTCGGAGAAAACGATTAGGTCGCTGTTGCCGGTGGTAAGCTCGGCTTCCACTACCTCGTCATCGGCGAGCAATTTCATCGCGCGAACGGGGCGAGAGAAGCGAATGACCGGGTAAGAAGATAA
>JBGUWA010000218.1:0-7404 GCA_045220635.1 Candidatus Alloenteromonas sp.
TGACTTGCAATGGCACCGCTGGGGATAAAGTCACCGTCACCTATCGCACCAGCAGCGTCACCGCCATCGAAAACGTCGACTACGTGGGCGTTTACAATACCATCACCTTGGAGCTCGACAAGAAAACGGGCACCGCGACGCAACCCATTTCCATCAAATGCCTCAACGACGCCAACACGCGTGAGAAGTATCGCCTTTACAACGACAAAGGCGTCTATGGCCGTTATTTCGAACTGAAGATCGTGTCCGTCAGCAACGCCAATATCGGCGCCCATAGCTTCGTCCAGTGCTATTTGCCTTACGACCACAAAGTCCATGCCACGACCGGCATCAACGACAGCGACCGTGGCCGCGAAGTCGCCTACATCACCGACCTGAAGACGATGGTCACCAAATACCATAAAGGCGACAACGACATCAAAGACCATGAGCATTGGCGTACCTGGAAAGAAGGCATCAGCTTCAACGACAGCACTTCGTCCGCCACGATGCAGCATTGGATCAACACCTACATCAACCCTGGCTTCGCCGATGCCTACGGCTCCTATGTGTTGAAAGATATCGACGACGACCATATCTCCAATAGCAGCAACATCCATCTTCTTTCCGGCAACAAGGAATTCATAGATAAGTACGAGCGCAAGAAGGACTGCCCCGGCCTTTCCCTCTATTACCAGATGGAGACCGACGAAGGCCATTGCATCGACGGCAAGGCCATGTACTACATCGCCAATAAGAAAGACCCCTCCGATAAGGACGACGACCTGATCAACGTGGTCCAATGGGATTATGTCTCTCCCGATTGGAAACAAATCTATTGGTTCCAAGAAGGCGATGCCTGGTACTCCAAATCCGGCTCCGTCTATGACTCCGTCTTCTGGAAGACCCCCGTCTACAATGGCACGTTGGATTATGGCTTGTCCATCTTTAACGGCAGCGGCACTTGGGATCGCGAAGTCCATAACATCTACCTGTTCCTGACCCTTTTCGACACCAAAAAGCCGACCATCGTGGGCCAATATTCCGAATTCAACGTCGAAAGCGGCACGATTCGCATTTACCTGCGCTTCAGCGAGCCGGTCTACGCTTGCAAGAAGGGGAGCCTCAGCGTCAACCTCAACGACAAGAGCAAGAACTACTTTGCCGACTACGTCTGCGGCAACTACAGCGATACCCTCGTCTACGAAATCGCCGCGGATGAAACCCCCAATTTCAAGATCACGTCGATGCGGTACGAGCTTCCCACCGAAGACGTCGGCGACATGGCTTACATCGTCGATGCCTACAAGAAGACCAACAACAACCTCGTTCAGAATACCGACAAGAAGCGCGATTTGACCCTCATCGAAGGCAACATCGATCTTTCCCGTCCGCAGCTGGCCGTCGATAACGCCAAATCCGAAAAGGCGCACAACATCTATAACCTCATGCTGTCCGCCAACGGCAATGGCGAAGGCTCCTTCAACCAAGGCACCATCTATTACACCTGGAGCAAGGAAGAGTACTTGCCTAACCCCTCTTCCACCACCTCGTACGCCAACTCCCATGTCTTGACCTCCGAGGAACGCGGTTCTTTCGGCGTCACCTTAGCCAAAAACGAAGCCGCCGGCATCGATTCGGGCGACTATTATCTCCACGCCTTGGCGGTATCCAAGTATGGCTTTACCGCGAATAACACCTTCGGCCCCTATAAGCTTGATGGCGACGCGCCCGAAATCACGCTTTTGGACATGGAGAAAGACGAGCTGAAAGACAAGATCTATCCCATCCAAATCAAAGACAAGGCCATGGGCACGGGCATCGACAGACTCACGATGTCGGTCAACTACAAAGACGACGCGGGGAAGGCTTATAGCGTCAAGCAAAATATCCTTGTAGACGGCGATAAGAACCCGGACATCGCGGGATTGATCAGCCTCGATCACGACGCCGAAGCCGGCGCCACCAACATCAAATACCGTTCTTGCCTCGACGAAGAAGCGGGGGTGCCTACGGATGACTTCATCCTCAACCTCATGGGCGAGAAGCCGCGACTTCTTGCCGAAGTGTCTTTCGAAATGGTCGACTTCGCCGGCAACAAAGGCAAGACCAGTTCCATCTCGACCTTCTACGACAAGCGTTCCCTGTTCGAAAACGACGTTAACGTTCCCGCCCAATACCAAGAAATCATCGACGAGAACATCGACATCCCCGCGAAGGTCTATGACATTTCGCAAGCCACCGCCGAAGATGGGTTGACCTTTGAGATCTCCGATCCCGACATCAAAGCCCTCATCGACGCCGGCGCGAAATATAGCGTCATCGTCAACGAAGAAGCGATCTTCGAGTCCGAAGGCGGGTATTCCGTCCAGATAAAAGGGCTCGCTCCAGGTTACTACCAAGCCGTTGGCCACATCAGCGGCCAAGCCGACGAAACCACGGTCGACATGGTCTCCAAGACCTTCCCGTTCTATTTGACCAACGCCATGAAGGACGCGACCATCAACAAGACCAACTCCGAAGGCAACCTCGTTTTGACGACCCGCACCTTCCAGCTCGAGGACGTCGCCTATTATTACTTCAATTCCGTATCCTCCAGCGTCAATAGCCACCTCTATGGCGCGGTCTATAACCCCTGGGGAGACAAATACGATGGCGGTTCCTCCACGCCGACCTTCTCCAGCGACATCGAGGCCAAGAAATACATCAAGTACATGGAATACCAAGACCTTGAGGTCATTTCCATCACCACGGCGATCGCCAACATCCTCAATAGCGGCTCTGGCTCCACCGTCTACGTCAAAGCCGCCAACGAAACCACCAACGCCCGCGACGGCCAACTATGGATCCGCTACAAACGCAGCACGTGGACGTCGACCTCCGGCGTCAACGGCTGGGCCTTCTATTACTATGGCGAAGGCAAGGTCGAGGACGGCATCAACGTCAATGGTCTCTCCCCGAACCTCAGCTCCGCCATCGACGCCGTCACCAACCGCATCGTCGGCTCGGGCAAGACGCGCTACCTCGTCGGCGACGACTACACCCATTCCCGCACCGGCGCTCCGTATTTGGCCGATACGCAGATGCACGTCTCCAGCGAATCCGTCTCCCAAACGAAGATGGGCAACGTCTATGTCACCAACCCCATCTACGCGGGCGATTCCGAATTATTCCGCAATAACGTCACCATCGCCGATACCTCCTACCCCTTGGCCACCAACCTCGCCTTGGAAGTGGGGGAAGGCACCGCCCTTTACTTCAAAGAAGAAAACAGCACCGTCTGGCAACCCATCAAAGCCGAAGACGGAATGCTTTTGAAGACCGCCTTGGCCGAACAGACCACCGGCCTATACACCATCCGCGAATATGGCGATGCCGGCGTTGGCGAGTTCACCGTCTACATCGACAAATCGTTGCCGTTGCTTGACGTCACCTTGAACAAAGACGTCCCCGGCGAAAAGGAAACCGAACTTACCCTCGATGGCGAAATCACCCGCATCAGCGGCAAAAAGCTTTGCTTAGGGGAGCTCATCAACGAAGCCGACGACGAAGCCTACGTCGCCGTCTATAGCTATCCCGGCCGCAGCTTGATCACCGTTTTGTATGGCGAGGACATCAAAGACTACACGCTTGAGGAAGGCAACTTCTACGTCACCGTCGGCGATCGTTCCGGCAACATCGTCACCTATCAGGTCATGATGGGCGATACGCCGCTTGAAGTCTCCATCACCGAAAACGAGGCCAAGACCGCCGTCATCGTCCGCGTCGACAACCGCGACGAAAGCGAAATCTATTCCTATGAGGTCTTCCTCAACGAAACCCTCCTCGACAACGAATTCGCCGAATCCAAGACCTATCGCGGAGCGGGCGTCTATCGCGTCGAAGTCACCGACATCTATGGCAACCGCGTCATCAAGAACTTCACGCATGAGAACCCCTCGCCGGAATTGACCTGGTACTACGTCAACGATAGCGGCGGCTACTCGGTCTATGATCCCGATAACCCGGTCCGCATGACCATGGAAGACGATCCGAGCAGTTCCCGCACCACCAACGTCTACGCCTCCACCATGGTCCGCATCCTCTTCAATAGCGCCTATTCCAACGACGAGATCGAATTCGAGCTTCTCGACATCAACCCGGGCGACTATACCTACAACAGCTCGTCGGGTCTGCTTTCCATCAACACCTTGTCCAGCTGGCGTTTGCGCGTCTGGTACAAAAACCACCCCGAAAGCGACCATACCTACGTCTTCCACCTCGATGCGGAAGCCCCCGAAGTCAACGCGACCTTCGTCGGCACGGCCCATAGTTCCTACGTCGAAATCGACGAGGACGGCAACGTCATCGTCACCTCGAACTTCGAAACCCTCGATCCGAACAAGTACAACGAGGGCGATACCGCGACGCTTGACACCTTGGCCTACGAAAAGTCCGGATCGACCACCATGTCCTTCTACTCGGGCGCGGTGATCTCGGGCAAAAACATCATCTTGTCCTTCACCGACCCCTCGGGCATCCGCTCCGTCACCGTGACCCGCAACGGCCAACCGTTAGAGATGGAGCTAAGCGTCGATGGCAAACTCATCATCAATAGCTACGGCACCTACGTCGTCACCGTCACCGATAACCTCGGCAATACCCGCACGTTCCTCTTCACCAACCTCGAAGAAGACATCTCCACGGCCACGGTCGATGGCGAAATCGCCGGGCAAGACATCCTGATCTATGGCAACGACAACCTCGAAATCAGCACCGGTTACGATGGCACGAACACCATCCTCGTCCAGGTTGGCGAGCAGTCTTACGCCTACGAATTCCGTTACGAAGGCGGCGTGTTGACCTATGGCCAATACATCGTCCACATCGAGGAATACATGGACGAAGGCGATCAACTCCGCAAACGCGCTTGGGGCGAATATTCGCAAAACCCGAACTTCCTCCTCGAAGCCGATGATCCGCTTCTAAAACGCGGCACCTATTATCCCGCGATCCAAACCGAAAGCTACGTCATCTACGCGATGATCGACGAAGATGGCCACGCCCATTACAAGATCGAAGTGGTGGAGAACGAAATCACCGTCGAAACCCTCTATCGCATCGGCAGCGAGCATCTTCCCAACCGATATTGCGTCACCTTGTCGCGGAAAATCCCCGAAATCCTCTTGTTGACCGGTGGCCAACCCGTCGATACGAAGACCGCCCTCGAGTACATCTTCGTCATCGATGACCTCACCATCGACAAGAACAGCGTCACCTCCGACATCACCTCCATCTCCGTCGCCTACTCGGGCATGCCGAAGTTCGACGAACCCACCTTGATCTACAAGGATGGCGAATGGCTGGCCGACTTCAAAGGCGAGGAATATGGCTTCTACCAGATCATCGTCACGAACAAGTACCATAACCAAATCACCTATCTCGTGAGCAAGATCGAGTCGTTCGCCGCGGTGGTCAACCTCACCTACCTCGACGGCACGGTCACCACGTTCTACAACAACGAATCCCCGTTCTTCTCCAACTACTCGATCGAGCTCATCGTCTCCAGCACCGAAGTCCAGTTCGAAGTCAACGGCGTCCTCACCAGCGGCTTCGTCGAAGGCGGCTCGACGACCCTCACCCTCAACCGCGATGGCGAGTACGAAGTCCGCGTCGTCGGCGTCAATGGCGTCTTCCAGGATTACTCCTTCAAGATCTATAGCGACGACAAATTCTTCTACGACGAATCGTGGATCACCGGCTACAACGAAGAAGCGTTGCTCCGCGACCAAGGCTACACGAACACCTTCTGCTCCGTCGTCTTGGACAAGGGAGTTGCCTATGTCGGCTTGACCGTCAACGATGAGCGCAGCTTCGTCCTCTACGACAACATCTCGCAAGAGAAGAAGCTCGATCCGCTCATGCTGCAAGACGTCATCGGCAGATATGGCGTGGGCAAATACGTGCTCAGCTTCCGCAACCAGTATGGCGACGTCGCCACCAAGACCGTCTACTACAACAACATCCCCACGATCGTGCTAACGCGCGCCATCAACAGCGACCCGTTGACCTATCAGGAATACGACCTTGGCTTAGCGATCGAAAAAGGCTTCTACTCCAACTACGTTCTAAGCTTCGCGACGACTTCCGAATCCTATGTCTTCACCATCAACGGCGTCGAAGTCCGCCTCGACCAACCCAAGAAGCTCGACTTCACCAATCCCAACGGCACCGGCAGTTTCGAGTACACGATCACCTACTTGGACGCCTATGGCAACTATGTCGAGTTCAAGGCCATCCTCAGCCGCGAAGACGTCAAGTACGACGCCAGCGCGATGAAGATCATCACCGTCAACAACATCAGCTACACCAAAGACGACATCTGCCTGACCTTCGCCGAAGGCCTGAAGGCGACGTTAAGCGTCGATGGCGGCGAAGCCAAGGACTACCAATCCGGCGAAATGCATTACGCCGACGGCGAATACCGCTTCGTGGTCCGCGACATCGCCGGCAACCAAAGCACCTACGTCGTCGTCCATAAGAGCGTCAACCATTTCAGCCTCACCAACTCCACCTCGGGCGAAGAGGTTCCCGATGGCGGCGTCGTCAATAACGGCTCGGTCAACTTCTATTCCAACGAAGGATCCAAGATCAAATACGTCGTCCGCAATGGCGAACTCATGGCCGACTACAACTCCACGACCTTCACCGTCACCGGCCACTACGAAATCCTCATCGAGGACGCGATCGGCAACCAGTCCTACAAAGAATTCACCATCATCAACAACGAACTGGCCACCTTCGATTATGCGGCTCCGTTCGAATTCGAAGTCAGCGAAGTCTGGCGCATCAATGCCGATGGCAGTCGCGAGATGCTCAACGTTCGCGGCCCGAAAATCCATCTTGAGGTCAATGGGGACTATGTCGTCGTCGTCACCAGCACCAAGACCACCTCGAGCTTCAACTTCACCGTCACCATCAATAACGCGCCACCCACGGCCGAGCTTGTGGGCGCGACCAATGGCGAAGTCACCGCCAGAGACGTCACATTGACCGGCTTGCGCAACGGCGACGTCGTCAAGATCTACAAAGACGGCGAGCTCTTCTCCACGACGACCATCGGCGTCTCGACCGAGGCACCCACGATCAACACCGGTGGCCAATACCGCGTCACCGTCACCAACGTGCAGGGAGTTACCATCGAGTTCACCTTCACGCGCAAAGCCGTCACCAACGTGGCGGGCAGCATCTTCTTCATCGTCACTAGCTTCCTGGCCGTCGTCGGCTTAGGAATCGGTCTGATCTACCACACGCGTTTGAAGACCGACGACTAGTGAACCCACAAAGGAAACCTAATTAAGGAGGACAAAACTATGTTCGATCCCATCACCCTGGCCATGAGCGAGAAGGACCTCAGCCAAATCGTCAAGCCGTTGCTCGACGTCC
>JBGUWA010000219.1:0-14744 GCA_045220635.1 Candidatus Alloenteromonas sp.
CTCTTCGTTCCTCTTTCCTTGGCAAGTTGCAATGACTCTGGCGTCGTTTAAGCGTTGCCAACGAAGTGAATTTGACCGTTGGGGAAACCTATCCAAATTCAATATGAAGTCAAAGGAAACGAAGACAAAGTTCGATTCAAAGGCAGCGACGAATCCGTCGCTTCGGTCAGCGAAACCGGTTTGATCACCGCATTAAAAGCGGGCGAAGCCAGCGTCGGCGTCACCGTGGGATCGGATGCGAAAACCACGCCCAACATGTTATTCTGGCTGTTATAAAGGGGTTTATCTATGCAAGCGATAATGGAAACCATTTTTGAAACCATATACCTTCTTTTCGCTCTTTTTTGCGGCATCTTTTTGCTGGTGAAGAGCAAAGGTAGGTTGGATTACATCCTTTTAGGCATCGCGATCCTTGTCTTGGGCGGCGGCGATGCGTTCCATCTCATCCCACGCATGATCGGATTGAATACCACGGGGTTAGAAAACTATAAGGTGGAGCTAGGCTTAGGCAAACTCGTGACCTCGATCACCATGACGTTCTTCTATGTCCTCATGTACGTCTTCCTCATCGTTCGATACAAAAAGAACCCCCCGCTATGGCTACATATCGTTTACGGATTCTTGTTCTTGGTCCGCATCGTCCTCGTATCGCTTCCCTATAACAACTGGTTCGACGAATCCCCTTATGAATGGAACATCATTCGCAACATCCCCTTCGTATTGATGGGAGTCATTTTCATCGTCCTCGCCTTCAAATATCAAAAAGAAGACAAGTATTTCAAATGGACCTGGCTTATCGTCATCTTGTCGTTTGTCTTCTACTTGATTACCGCCTTAGGAGCGAGCTTCGTTCCGATGTTGGGCCTAATGATGCTTCCAAAAACCATCTGCTATATGGTCTTGTTCGTTTTTGCGTTGTTATCAGTTATCAAAGAAAAGCCTGGCGAAGTCACCAAGGAATGACAAATCCTGGTTTCATTCGATGACTAAAGGTTGTGTCGATTGAAACATACAATTTTGCTTAACGGACCTTCAAGCAGTTCCTGGCATCGATTCAACCAAACAAACCCTTGCTCGTTCGCGTCACGTGCCCTTTCGGTGTCCTCTACAAAGAAAAAAAGAGGAAACCGGTGCCTTGGCTCCGCGAAAAGCTCGTTTGACTATCTATACCCAACGGCTATGACTTAGCGGTGGGCACAAGCGCCGCGGAATTTAAAAAGGCGAATCAGCAGAATCAATCCTAATCTTTAAAGAAAAACCGCCAATTTTGGAGATAATTGATTTTCACCAATCATCTTTTATTCCTGCAAAACCTAAGCATTTTTATCGTATTGGGTGTGGATGAATTTGCCCGCAGTAGTATCCTTCCATAGGAGGAAATGCCACTATGTTTGATCCGAAGATGCTTGAAATTGGATATAGCCAATCGACGATCCGAGATTTGTATACTTATGGAATAGAACGGAAGAAGGTTATTGGAGAAGACAAAGTCTTTGACTTTAGCATTGGCAACCCATCTATCCCCGCTCCGCGCATCGTTAACGAAACGATAAAGCGTTTGCTTGAAGAAGAGAACTCGGTAAAGATGCATGGATACACCGTATCCGCGGGAGATGAAAACGTTCGACGAGCCATCGCGGAATACCTAAGCAAAACGTATAAGGCGAATCTTAATGGCAAATACATCTTTTTGACTTGCGGCGCGGCAGCTTCGGTCGCCATCTCCATCAAGGCTTTGGTGGCTCCAGGCGAAGAAGTGATCGTGTTCGCGCCTCATTTTCCGGAATACCGCACCTACACCGAGGCGATAGGAGCAACTTTGGTTCCGGTTTTGCCAGACTCAAGCTTCTTGCCTGACTTCAGCGATTTCGAAAAGAAGATAACCAACAAGACCAGAATGGTGATCTATGACTCCCCAAACAACCCGACCGGAGCCTTTTACGACGAACAAACGATCGTCAAGATGGCCAGCATCCTAAACAAAAAGGAAAAGGAATGCGGGCGCCCCATCTATTTGGTGTCGGATGAACCGTATCGCGAGTTGCTCTACGAAGGACAAGAGTATCCTTTTGTCACCAATTATTATCGCAACTCGCTCGTCTGCTATTCGTTTTCCAAATGCTTATCTTTGCCGGGAGAAAGAATCGGTTATATCGTCGTGAATCCTCTTGCGGACGACGTTGAGGATGTCTATGCGGTGGTTTGCGGCGCGGCCAGCATGCTGGGATATATTTGCGCGCCCGCGTTGTTCCAACATTTGGTTCCGTACGTTTTGGGTTATACGAGTGACTTAAACGAATATAAGATAAACCGCGACATCTTATATAAAGCACTTACCGACATTGGCTACGATGTGGTCTATCCTCACGGCGCGTTCTATTTGTTTGTCAAAGCACTCGAGGAAGACGCCGAACAGTTCTCCGAGGTCGCGAAGGAGTTTGAACTGCTTCTTGTTCCGAGCAACCCCTTTGATTACGAGGGTTATGTGCGTATCGCCTATTGCGTCAGTCGAAACACCATCTTGAACGCAATCCCCGCCTTTGAGAAACTTTACGAGCGTTATCAAAACAGCCATAAATAACGCCCTATAGTTAGGAGTAATACATGGATACGGAAAAAAGACTCGGAATCAAGAAACCCAAAGCGATTATGCTCTTTGTGCAGATGCTTTTGACGTTGTTTCTGCTTGGAATATCGATTTACCTTTTATACTTCGTAATCGCGAATAACTTGGGCGGTTGGATGGTCGCGTCTTATATTCTGATCATCATCTCCGTCCTCGCCATTGCTTGCTATAGCGTGATTGGATACAAAAAGGGCGACCTGGTTTATCAACTGTCGATCCTGCCCTTTCTAGGAGCGGTGCTCGTAAACGTCATGTTGCCAAACCGCGAGCCGTTCCAGATCGCGTTGCTGACGATCTTGTTTGCTTTGACGTTTGCCTTCTTGTTTAAACAGGAGAATAAAAAGTTCTCCTCGATCGTTGGCGTATCGATGACGGTGGTCGCGTTGACGTTCTCCATCTACTCTTCCATTAAGGCAAACGTTTCCTTCTTGGGAGACGTTTCGAACAACTGGCCCACCTATGTGGCGATGTATTCGTCTATCTTCGTGCCGACCGTTATGACGGTGACGATCGTCTTAATCTATAGCGTCCGTTGGGATAAGAAGCTGAAATCCAGCAGCGAAAAGGACGCTTTTTAAAATAAAATAGCTTTCAAAAACCCTGCAGAAATAATAAAAACCGCGCAGAAAGGGAATATTTTTCCTGTTTGCGCGGAGAGAAGCTTGCGTTTCGTCGTCACTAGTCTGGTAGCAACGTGATGCAGGGGCAAACGCTATTGACGTAGTAGCATTCTTCGTGCGAGATCCTGCCATCGACATCGCCCAGCCATATGCCAACGCGCGATTCGCTCATCGGCGAGCGGGTCCAATAGGCGGTATTGCCGCGATAGAAGAAGGCGCCCATTGCCCTTGCGTAATCAGTGCAGGTTTTCTCGCGAGTGAAAGTTGGGTTGCTGTCCGTGGTGAAACCGTATTCGTAGGTACGGAGTTCGCGATAGCTCGGCAAGAACACTTTGTCTTCGGTGTTAGGCGAATAGTTCCAGACGTTCTTTGCGTCGGTGGATTCGTAACTATTGTCCACCTCCGTAAATAAGACGTTGTAGTCGTGGAGGGCAAAGGCGGATTTATAGAACGCGTCATTCAGCCAAGAACGGAGGTCGCTGTAATAGTAAATGCAGGGCATGATGTATTCGTCGCCTTTGCCATCGTAAGCTTTCGTGTGGTGGTCATAGATTTGGCCATCGATGCCAAAGGTTGAGAACAAGAAGCATTCGTCATCCTTTTCGCTAAGGACATCCCAGACGATCGGCTCGCAACGGAACCAATATGTCTCGCCGGCTTCCATGGCCGTGCCATCGTCGAACAGGAAACTGTCGTTTACTTTGCAGGGGGACGCGGTTGTCTTGGCATAGTAGCAGTTACCGAGTTTGAACCAATGATTCGAGCCAATATCGGCGCGACCGAGTTTATTGAGCTCTGCGATGATTCCTTCGTCTTCGACGTGCGATTGCGGGTAGAGACCATAAGTCACGTTGAGGCGGTTGCTCGAGAAGATTGGCTTGGTTCCCAAATCCACTTCCGGATCGAATTCATTAATGGTCAACGTTGCCGTTAACGTCAGTTCTTTATAGTTCTTGCTGGTGATTACCGCTTTGGCTTGGTATGTTCCAACGTCTTTCCCTGAGTTGTTCTCGTACTTAACCGTCGCGCCTTCAGGCAAATTCTTGCACGTTAACGTGTGGGTGTAACCGTCATAAGGAACCGTTTGATCGTTGAAAATCACGCCTTTTAGTTCAACGGGAGCAATAGTTAAAGTGGCTTGCAAAACCAAATCCTTATAGTTGGCCGCAGAGACGGTTGCGGTGGCTTTGTATTCGCCTACGTCGGTTCCGGCATTGTCCTTGTAGGTAACCGTGGCGAAATCGGGGACATTTTCGCAGACGATTTCCTTAGCCTCACCATCGTAATCGACAGTTAAGTCCTTGAAGGTAATTCCCGTAAACGTCGCGGCTTCGATGGTCAAGGTCGCGGTCAAAGTCAGCGTGTTATACCCGTCCTTGGAAAGCGTAGCGGTGGCTTTGTAAGCGCCGGCGTCGGTTTTCTCCTCGCGGCCGGAATAGACAATCCGGGTTCCTTCGGGGATTCCGGTGACTTCGCCTAAGATGTGAGCTTGGCCATCATAAGTCACCGTAACATCAACGAATTTCGCGTCTTTGAAGTCGAGGTTTTGAACGGAGGAAACTTCGCTAGAGGAAGCGGCAGGGGAAGACTCTTGCTCTTGTGACGAGGAGATGACTTCGCTAGAAGAGGTCGCCACGGAAGACTGCGCGCTTGAGGCTTCGGAAGAAGGCGCATTTGGCCCTCCGCAAGAACATAGAAGCAGGGGAAGTAGGAATAAAAAGCGGTTTTTCATCGGATTTATCTCTTTGGCAAAGTATAGCATACGAGTTAGAAAAGAGGATGTGCTTGCGCTTACGCGTATATAGTTTGGAAAAATTACCCCAAAAACGAAACAAACTAAAGAGAAAGCGTTATGAGCAATTATGGAGAGAACCTAAAGAAGGCCCAAACCATTTTGGAACGTGGTATCGGCATCCTCGCCAAAGACTATGTCGTCAAGAAGCTTGATGCTGGCGAATTTGGCAGTACGGTGACCGTGGGCACGCAGTTCAAATCGCCCATTATGAAATCGAAGGCGTCGGACATCTCATGACCATGTTCACGGAAGGCAACCTCCACACGGTGATGGCGACCTACACCTTGACCCCGTATTTCAAGAAACTCCCTTTGATCAGCTCCGACTTCATCTATGATGACGAAGGCGGCATGTTCCTCATCGAAATCTATGAGCTCGTGAAGAATCGCGAAGACGAAAAGTTCCAGGGAATGGGCTCTTCCGTGGCGTGTTCTTCGGCGTCTGATGCCTTACGATAGCCTTACACCAAAATAAACATATGCGCCGCACAAAAAACGGCGCATTTTTCATAAGAACTCTGCAAAAACCTTATATTTGCTAAATATTTTAAGCAGAAAACACAATCCGTTTTGTCTTCGCGATTACTTCTTGCCGGAGATGTAATCGTAGTATTGGTTCACCAAACTCTTATAGCCAAAAGCTTGGATCGACTCGTATTTGATTTTGTATTTCGAGTTACCGGTTTTGCCCGCGACCACGGCACGGATCAAATCCATGATCATCCTGTCGATTTTCTTTAGGCCTTCTGTGGTAGTGATTCTTTTGAAGCAGCTAATGAAAAACTCAGACTTTTGATAATGCCTCACGAACCTCACGACGGAAGGTAATCGCAACGCGTTGGGTATTTTGTTTCTTCCATACATGATCAAAAGGTCTTTGGTCTTTTTCTTGACGGTTTTTTGAATGTTTCTTAAGGCGCTTTCCGTGAAATCGACCTCGCCATTAACGATGGCCCAGCCTAGATACAACGTGGTTTCTCCCGGACCTGCGATGGAAGTCTTGGTTTCGCTGACGGAGAGCTTCTTATCTTTTAATAAAGCGATCGCCTTTTTCGATAATGCCTCGACTTCTTCTTTGCTTTTGCTTCCGATGAGGATGTCGTCACCACAACGGAGATACAAAGGCGCCTTCTCCAAAGCGAAATCAAAGTCATAGAGATAGACATTTTCAAAGAAGCCGCCTAAGGGCAACCCCGTTTGGTGGATGATGTCGTCTTCGTAGATTTGCCCATCGTTTTCAAGGTGATATCGCCTTTCGTTGATGATCGATTTCGCGAACCGGCAGAAATGATGGTCGAAAGAGAAGAGCCGATCCATCTGATTGCAGAGAATCTCTTTATCGATAGAGGGGTCAAAGCTATGGATGTCCGTGCGGAAGAAATAGAAATCCTTTAGGTCTTTTGTTTCATGAATCTTGATGAACGCGTTATCGATGCCGCGGTCCGAGATGTGGAGGAACACGTTTTTGGAGAATACGTAGTCGTATTGGTGAAGCGAATAGTTCACTAGTCCTAGCAAGGCGTTTTCTTCTAGGGAAGGCTTGTATACGTAACGCTTCTTTTTGTGTCCGGTAATGACGCAGAGCCTGGTGGGGATGATGGCCTTTCTAAACTCCCCAAGGTCGGACAAGTCTTTCGCACTTTGGGAAGAAAGAAGATAAGAAGAGACGCGGTTCATTTCCTCTTCGTCATGCTTTTTAAAAGAAAGCAGCTTCTTGATATAACGAATTCTCGTCTCGACCCTATAAGCGTCATTAAACACAGGACTATTGTCTTTGCTTTCAAAGTTTTGCGAGTACTGCCGCAGTTCCTCTTCAACATCACGTCCAATAAATGCCTTTAGGAAGGACTCAATGCTTTCGATGTCCTTTATGTTTCTAAGATGAACCATCGCTTCGATGTTTTTCGAAACGGAGTAGTCCGAAAGGTTCATGGACCCAGCGTACAGATCCCAAACGTTGCCCTTTCGAAGCAGATAAATCTTCGCATGGACGAATTTGTCGCTAACGCTGGGGGAGAGATATTGGACGCCTTCAACGTCATTAAGGATTAATGATTCTTGTATCTTGGCTTGCGACAAGACAACGCATCGCCCGCCTTCCTTTTTCTTCAAGAGCAAAGCGTTGATCGACTCGACGTTAATGAAAGGCGCGATGACGAGAATTTCATCAAATTCCTCGTCAAACAGAGATATTTTTTCGCAATTTGGGGCAATAAACTCAAAATCGTCTGCTTGGAAATCGCCACCATCCGTTTGGAAACAATAATAGGGAACTTCTTCAATTAAGGATTCCACGAAGGCCTTTTTCTCTTCGTCCAAGAAAGGAAGAAGCGACTTGAAATAGCTCACCAAGGGATCGTTCTTGCTTTGCTTTTCTTCGGTTTTCCTTCCCGAGAAACTTAACGCCACTTCCAGCGAGTCATAGGGGTAGATGTTCTTGCTTTGGATAATCAGTTTGCTGACCCTATCCCCGCCGTCATTTTCATAAGCGAAAAACCAAATCTTCGCGTGGTAATAACGGACGGGCTGGAGCTTGCCGTTAGGCAGTTTCTTGTTCGTAGATTCAAAGAAGACGTTAACGATGCGCTTTTTAATTGGGCTTTCGCCTTCGAAAGGAACGTATTCCCCATCTCCCCGAACGACGAGAAACTTATCCGCGTCTTTCTCGTCAGTGAGGCCAGATAAAAGGTTTTCATCCAGGTCAAACGTAGAGAGAAAAGCCTTCTCTAAACGATAGCTTTCGGGGGTTGCTGGAAGGCTCAACGGATTCATTTGCATCTAACAATACATCATGTGCGCATCGAAGAAAAATTGCTAATGAATGGACCTTTCAAATATAATATTCACAGAAGGGGAAAATACATCAATGATGTATGCCTGTATCCTCGTAAACGAGTCTCGCTTCATAGAGGAATCTCTAGATAAAGCAGGCTATCGCGATTCCCGTTTACGTTATCGCAATTCCGTTTTCTCTTCTAATCCCTGAAAGGAGACGCTTATGGCAAAACTACAAGTCAAAGATCTCACCCCCGAATTGCTCGCGGAAATGAAAGATCTGAAGTCTGGCAAAGAAGTCAAAGAATTCTTGGCCGCTAAGGGCTTCGAAATCTCCGACGGTGGCGCGGACATCATTGCCGCCCAACTCGCGGAAGGCGAAACGGAACTCACCGAAGAGCAGCTCGCCGCCATTTCTGGTGGCTGCGGCGGTGGCGGAAAGTACGGCGGAACAGTAGTCTGATTCCCATCTTCTTTTCTAAAGCATGATTGAAATAAAAGGAAAAGCCGCGACTGCTTTTTGCTATGCGAATGATGTCGATGAGGCGACTTATTTTGATATTCAATCCATTTGCGATAATCCGTCGATAAAGAGCCAAAAAGTCTGCGTTATGCCCGATGCCCACACCGTTCGTGACGGCGGCGTGACCGGCTTTACCATGGAACTTGGCGATTCCATCATTTTGTGCATGGAAAAGGATGCGGGATGTGGCGTTCGCGCCACCAAGGTCAACGTAAAGAAAGAGGAAATCGACTTCGAAGCGTTGGACCGCGTTTGTCATGAAATTCCCGCCGGCAACAACCAAGCCTATTTCGAGCCGGCCTATCCGTATGACTTTACTTCCTTGCGTTGCTACCAAGGAATAAGGAAATACTTGCTCTGGCCCAGGCTTCTTGGCACGCTTGGCGGCGGGAATCATTTCATTGAGCTAAACGAAGGCCACGACGGCAGCCTATATCTCGTGGTCCATAATGGCTTGGAACACTATTCCAGGCCGATGATCGAACATTACAAAGAAGTGGCGGCTCGTAGCATCGGCAAGACCCTTGCGGAGGCGTCGCCATTTGAACTGCTTTTGCACGAACAAGACAAAGACGACTATCTCCATGACATGACCTTCTTTGTCGAACTATGCAAATTCAATAGGAAATACATCTGCGACTACATCACTCAGAAACTAGGGTGGCAGCAAATCGAAGTGATCGATAGTTGCCATCATTACACCAGCGAAATCGACCATATCGTCCGTCATGGCGCGATTTCTGCCCAAAAAGGCGAGAAACTTGTGATTCCCGTCAACGCCAAAGAAGGTTCGATTCTAGGAATCGGCAAAGGGAATCCGGAATGGAACTATAGCGCCCCTCATGGCGGAGGCAGGATATTCACCCGCAAAAAAGCAAGGGAAACCTACTCGCTTGAGGATTATCAAAGAAGCATGGAAGGCATCTACACCACCAGCGTGCGCCAGAACAATCTCGACGAAATCGCCTATTCCTATCGCGACATGAATACGATCGTGAACGCGATTGCCGAGACCGTCGAAGTCACGGACATCATCAAACCCATTTACTCTTACCGAGGTTAGAACCATAGAAAGCCCCAAGGAACTCAATCTATCTCGATTCTTGGAAATCGATCGCGAGGTGACGGAGAGCCTGCCTCCCTCGTTTTTGGATGGCGCCCATCTTTACTTGCTTTTCACGTTGACCCATAGCGAACAAGTCCATTGGGAGGACTATAAAGTTTTTGAAGGGGCGAATGAGATCCGCCTGCTTTCCTGTTTATTAGAAAACAAAGACATCGAGATCAACGTTCCAAACATCAAGAAGATGTATGCGATCTTATCTGGCGAAAATAATGCCTCATTCCGAACTGAGAACGTCCAAATCGTCTCGGGCGAAAAGTTCTACGTACCTACTTCGCCGGAAAAAATCGAAGGGGAAATGGAAAAGCTTTGCGAGAACTTCAAACACCTCAACCATCCAAACCCCGAAGACTTTGAGGAGCTCTTTAAATTCGTCCTTCAGTTCATCTGCATTCACCCGTTCCATAACGGAAACGGAAGGCTTTCCGCATTTCTGACCGAGGTTCTTTTGACCAAATTTGGATTAGAAAGCGCGTTATACCTTCCTTTCGATGCGTTACTTAACGGAATCTACATCCATAAAACCACCTTCGAGATTCGTAAGGCATCAGGATTCTTTTATGGCATGAAGGAGTACGACTACGACTCATACATTAACTATATGAAAGAACTTTTGATGAAGAGTTATACGCTTCTTCTTCATACTGCGAAAACCGCGAAATTGAATTAAGTATCCGGCCACTCGCCTATTTTGAAGAGAAACAAGCCAAAAACCGCTCAATCTTTTTGTTGCGGATTTTTCCCAAAAGCCAAGCGTTTCTTGGGAAAAACGGAGCATATAGCCCATTTATCTATATTTATATAAGCAGATTCTATGTAAGAGCCTCGGTGAAGACTATAATTTGCTATCATGTCCGCCGTCACAGAAAAAACGCAGCACCGTAAGACAATCAAAAAAACGTGCTATGCCGCGAACATCATTTATTTGTTCGTCCACATCGTTTACCTGATTCTCTTTATTATCGCGAAACTTTACATCCTTGTTTACGTTGATGCCGCGGTCATCGCGTTATATCTGCTGTTCTTCCTGGTTTTAAAGAAGGAAAAGTTTTATCTCTATGCTTTGCTTTGTGGCAACGAGTTCTTCGTATTCATATCGGTGACGACGGTGATGCTGGGCTTTGGCTCAGGCTTCCATCTTTATTTGATTGGCTTATGCGTCGTCTCCTTCTTTACCTCTTATTTTTCCAAGGCGAAGAACATCAAGGGGTCTTTAGTTTGGGTCGGCTTATCCTTAGCCATTTATCTAACCCTGTATTTCGTTACGCGTTATAACGCCCCGTATTACTTCATTGACCAGTGGCTGGAGATCACTTTGTTCACCATCCACGCCGTCGCGGTCTTTGCCTTTGTCGCCTCGTATCTGGTTGTCTTCTTGCGTTATGCCCTTTCGCTAGAAAAACGGATTATGAACGAATCCCGCACCGACGAATTGACCCAGCTGGCCAACCGTTACGCCTTATATGACTATTTCGACACGGAAAAGGACAAATCCGAAAAAGTCCTCGCCTTATTCGACATCGATAACTTCAAGAACATCAACGACGTCTATGGCCACGCGACAGGCGATAGCATCTTAAAAAGAGTCGCGGAACTTACCAGCGACACTTTGAGCGATTCGTTCGTCTGCCGTTATGGCGGAGAAGAATTCGTCATCATCATGAACGCGGATGGCAAGGAGCCTTTCTTCGATGAGCTTGAAGAGCTTCGCAAGGCCATCGAAAAGGAAACGTTTGAGTTCGAGGGCGCACGCATCCACATCACCATCACCATCGGCGTGGCTCCTTATCCCAAGGACATGACCTTAGAGAAGTGGGTCGAACTCGCCGACGAGAAGATGTATCTTGGCAAGCGCGCGGGCAAAAACCGAACGGTTGTTTAATCAAACAAGCAAAGAAAAATCGCACCAACTTAGCTTCGCGACACGAAGCGGAATCACGGTGCGATTTTCTTATGTTTTTAGTTAAAACTCTGCAAAAGGCGGTTATTTAAACCAATAATGCTCTATATATGTATGTTTTGTACCCAAGAGAGCAGCATCGTAGCAGCAGGGGTTGTGCCACCGCCATCTTCCTTGGCGGCATCGTTGATAAACTGACGTAGTTTATCCATGAACGAAGCTAGGTTCAGCGTGAGTACCTGGAACGTGCCTTCAAGAAGCACAATAGCGATCAATGCGATGCCGCCGATGGGGATAAGGATGTCGATCTTGGGGTTTTTGTGCGTTTTGGTATAGGAGAAGAGAAGGACCAACGGAATGATAAGAATCAAGCCAGTGCTGCCGCCGAAACCAATGGCTTCAAACACGTAGATGCGATAGCTGATCAACATTTCGATTTGTTCTTCGGTGTAGATGTTTTTATAGATCTCTTGGTATTTGTAAACCGTGGAAACGGATAAACCGAGCAAGAGAGCAAGGTCGAGGATGGCAAAGATGGCGAAAACCACGGAGATGCCAATGGAGATCTTGAGGGAATGGGCTCTGGTGGTGAGATGCGCTTCAAACTTTTCCTTCGTGTTGCCTTTGCGTCTTAGATAAGCAACTTCGGAAAGCTTGAGGGCGACGACGATGACGACGAACGCGCCAAAGATCAGAGGTGGCTTGGAGGGGAGTAAGAAGAAGACGGGGGAGGGGAGGATGAAGTTGCCCATGGAGATGTGGTACTTGATGAAGATGGCAACGACTTCGTATGCAATGGGGAGAATGATCAACGCGCGGAAAAGGGCGATGCGCTTGCCCTGGAAGATTTTGGCGTTAGGTTGATAGTTGGCGAAGTAGAACATGAGCACGACGAGCAACATGTCGATGAAAATGTTCAAGGTATAACCGGTTTTGCCAAATAGAGGCAAAAGTTCACCGAAAACCCTAGCGGCATCGGCCCATGTCGTGGTGTTGTCTAATGCGTGCATCGTGCGGAAGCCATAATGGAACACGACGAAGTTCGCCAAAATGTATAAGCCTAACGCTAAAGCGCCAAACTTAATGAACAACGCTTTGAAGTTGCCTCGCTTTTGCAAGATCGTGGATAAGTTCGCCAGCAAGAACAAAGGCACCGGAAGACCGCCGATGATGGTGAGGGCAAAGTTCCAGCCTTCAATGATTTTCGCGGTATCTGGGGCGAGCTTGACTTCAAGTTTCAAGATAACGGCAACCTGGGCAACAACGAGGCAGAACCAAGCGATGATGCGGAGGTGTCGGTAGGAAAGGGAGCCGCCGTATTTAATGTCGTTTTCCGGCGTGCGGTCCCTCCATTTGACGCGAGTGGAACCCATAATGTGTTTCTCCTTACTTCAACAGGCGGGTAAATCATAACGCGCCCACGCAAGGAAAGGCAAGGCTATAAAAGCCCAATCAAAGTGGGCAAGAAACCCTTTCCTAATACAAAACTTCCCCGATAATAGAAAACGGAGAACGAACATGAATAATTTCCGTGATATTGGATGTGAAAACGTCAGGAAAGGCCTGCTTTTTCGTGGCGCGGAATGCTGCGCACTAACCGACGAAGACAAAGAGCTTTTGTTTGATCGATGTGGCATCAGAACAATCATGGATTTGCGGTCCGCCCAAGAAGTCGAGGCCAAAAAAGACGACGAAACCCCCAGCGTCAGAGTCATCAACGTTCCTTTGCTTTCCATTGAGGAAATGAGCGCTACCGTTCAGGGGCAATTTCCCGATGTGGTCGCGTCTTATCGCGCTTCGGTAAACCGAAAGAAGAAAGAAGTTTGGACCCAGGTATTTGACGTTCTCTTAAATAATGACGAGGGTGCCATTCTCTTCCATTGCACGCAGGGGAAGGACCGAACCGGCATCGTCGTTGCCGTCGTGCTAGCCGCGTTAGGCGCGAGCAAACAAACAATCTACGACGACTATCTGCTAACCAACAAGACCGCGACTATGCCGGAACAATATCGTCAGTATGCCGAAACGATGCCCGATGAGGTAAGGAAGCTATTTAACGGGCTCTTCTTCGTGGATCAGGACTTTTTGGAAGAAGCGTTTCGGGAGATCGATAGAGAGTTCGGCTCGCTGGAAGACTTCCTTGGCGAGTGCTGCTCCTTGGACGAAACGAAGTTAAATCGCCTAAAGCAGAAGTACGCGAATTGCGCCTAAAATTTCTAAGCTAATGTTGGAAACCAAAATAAGATAAGAGCGATTTGCAGAGAAAAACATTAAATTGCGCAGTTTTCCAGTATTATTAAGCAGCCTATTTTCCGCGACGCTTATTGTCTATAAGAGGCGTTTCCTTTTTCCGCGGATTGTAAACGGGCGCAGGCGGGCGCTATAATTCCCTCACGCTATGGACAAAAAGATCTGTTTAATCATTGGTGCAGGCCCCGCGGGATTAAGTGCCGCGTATGAGCTGCTCAAGCACCCCGAATCGGGCATCCACCCCATTATTTTCGAAGCCTCCGACGAAATTGGCGGCATTTCAAAAACCGTGGAATACAAAGGTAACCGCATCGACATCGGCGGACATCGTTTCTTCTCCAAATCCGACACCGTCACCTCGCTATGGCAAGAAATCATGCCGAACCAAGGTGCTCCCGCCAAAGACGACATCCTTTTGGAACGCGACGTTCCTCTTGCCGAAGGCGGACCTGACCCGGAAAAAGAAGACCGCGTCATGTTGACCCGTCATCGCATCTCCCGCATTTTCTATCTCAACAAATTCTTCGATTACCCCATTTCCATGCGCTGGTCCACGTTTAAGAACATGGGCTTCGGCCGTACCTGGGTCGCAGGCTGGGGCTATATCGGTTCGTGCATCCATAAACGCAAAGAAGACTCCCTCGCGGACTTCTACATCAATCGTTTCGGCAAGCCCCTCTATCAAATGTTCTTTGAAGGCTATACCGAAAAGGTGTGGGGCAGGAACCCCTCGCAAATCGATCCTTCTTGGGGCGCGCAGCGCGTGAAAGGCCTCTCCTTATGGAAGACGATTGGCAACGCGATTACCCGTCCCTTCCGCCGCAACTCCAAGAAAGTGGAAACCTCGTTGATCGAATCCTTCTCCTATCCGAAAAAAGGCCCTGGTCAGCTTTACGAACAAATGGCCGCCCTTATTCAGGAACAAGGTGGCGAAATCCGCTTCAACAGCGAAGTCACCGGCATCCGCGTGGAAAACGGAAAAATCGTCTCGTTGATCATCAACGGAACCGAAGAAGTCAAGGGCGATTACGTCATTTCCTCCATGCCCATCAAAGACCTTTACCAAGCGATGGGCAAGGGAAGCGTCCCCGAACACGTTTACGACGTCGCGACCACTTTGCCGTACCGCGACT
>JBGUWA010000220.1:0-1970 GCA_045220635.1 Candidatus Alloenteromonas sp.
CACCATGAGTCAGACATTCTCGAAAACGTAAAAGAACCTCAGGACCGAGAAAGGGTTATCCCAAAACGCCCTTGCGGACAAGCTTTACGTCACGCGCCCCACCGTCGCGAGATGGGAATCCGGAACGCGCTTGCCTGACGCGACGATGATCAAAAGGCTGGCGGACGTCTTATCCGTCGACGTCGATTCCCTTCTTTCCGCCGCCGCGCAAAGCGACGAATGCCCCAACGTCATCCTCGTCGATGACCGCAAATTGGTCTTGATGGGCGGTTTGCCGATTTTGGAGCAAATCATGCCCAACGCCAACGTCACCGGCTTCACCGATGGCAGCGAGGCTTTGGAATTCGCCCGCTCCAACCGCGTCGCCCTCGCCTTCTTGGACATCGAACTTCGCGGAGGCGATAGCGGCATCGACCTTTGCCGCGCCTTGCTTGAGATCAACCCCCGCATCAACGTCGTCTTCCTCACCGCTTATAGCGACTATTCCCTCGACGCCTGGAATACCGGCGCCAGCGGCTTCATGCTCAAGCCCATCACCGCCGATGGCGTCAAGCAGCAACTGAAAAAGCTCCGCTACCCGTTCTTCCTAGGAGGCGAAAACTAACATGGGATGGTATGAGATCCTTACCTCCGCCACGGCGGGGGCGATCATCTTGATTTCCGTGCTTGGCATCGTCTTTTCCTTCATCGCCCCCGCTACCGATAAATGGAACCGACGTTACCTAAACGTCTTGTTTTCGCTTCAGCTCTCCTGCATCGTGTTCAGCTCGGTCGATGCCCTGATTTACAACAACCCCGAAATGGCGTCGCTCGACAAAGCCATCAACTTCGTGGTCATCCTCGCCATGATCATCCTCATGTCCATGCCCACCCTTTTCTTGCTTCGTTCCAGCGGAGAAAGCATAAAGGATAACGTGGTTTTCAAGGTCGTCGCCGCCTTGGACATTTCCAGTTTGATCATGCTGATCGTCGCGCAGTTCAGCGACGTCTTCTATAGCATCACCCCCGAGGAAATGTTCGGTCGCGGACCGCTGTTCCCTTTGCTTCTTGCCCCGATCGTGGCCATCGTCTTGATCAACATCGGCGTCGCGTTAGCGAAAAGGAAGAGCATGCCCAAAAGCTATTTCATCGCTTCCATGGTCTATTTGCCCCCCATCGCGATCGCCTTAGGCGTCCATATGTTCCTCTTCTTCGAATATTTCGTTTTCCTTGCCGTCGGGCTATGGGCGATCACGGTCTTGGTCCTCGCCATCAGGGAAAACGCCGAACGCCATATGCGTCAGCAAAGGGAAATCGCCACCCAACGCGCGAGCATCATGGTGTTGGAAATGCGTCCCCACTTCATCTACAACACCTTGACGAGCATTTATTACCTCTGCGACCAAGATCCCCAAAAAGCCAAGCAAGTCACCTTGGACTTCACCACCTACCTCCGGAAGAACCTGGCCGCCATCGCCCGCGAAGACCTCATCCCCTTCGCCGAGGAGCTTGAGCACACCAAGGCCTACCTCGCCGTGGAGCAGGCGCAGTTCGAAGACGGCCTAGTCGTGTTCTTCGATACGCCCCACACCTCCTTCCGCTTGCCCTCGTTAACGTTGCAACCCATCGTCGAAAACGCCGTCAAACATGGCTTAACCCAAAGCAACGAGCTCATCCACATCTCGGTATTCACCAGAAAAGTCGACGGCGGCAGCGAGATCCTCGTCGAGGATGACGGCCCTGGCTTCCAGCCCACCGAAGACACGCCCCACATCGCCTTGGACAACATCCGGGAACGTCTGCAAATGATGTGCGGCGGCAGCTTGGTGATCTCCTCTCGCGAAGGTGGCGGAATCTCGGTGAGAATCCATATTCCCGAACGTTAATCCATTAACTAAAAACATATAAATAATCGTGCTTTTTCATATTTTTTTGGACACGTGTAATAAACGGATATCCAAGGCGATTCCAAAAGCGAATCGGATTTCCTC
>JBGUWA010000221.1:0-11995 GCA_045220635.1 Candidatus Alloenteromonas sp.
GGCTCGTCCATGATCAAGACATCGCGTTCTTCCAAAAGCATTTTGCTTAGGAATGCCTTTTCACGCATGCCGGGCGAAAGAAGTTTCAATGGCTTTTCCAAGTCTTCTTTACGGAAACCAAGGCCATCGATGACCGCGCCTACTTTGGAATGAAGCGTATAGAAATCCGATTCCATAAGTTCGTCGCCGATGCGTTCGGCTTTGGCAAGGAGCTTTTCATAACCCTCCGCGCCGGAAGACGCCTCTTCATAGAGACGCTCCATTTCCTTTTCTTTTTCGAACAGGTACGCGTAAACGCCATAAAAATATTGTTCCGCGCGCAATTCCATATTTACGGTTAGGTGTTGGTCCAAATAGGAGTAGGTGACGTGTGGCTCCCAGGTAATCGAGCCTTTATCGGGTCGCTTCTCGCCAATAAGAAGTTGAAGCATCGTCGATTTGCCCGAGCCATTGATGCCCACTAGAGCGCAATGCTCGCCAGGATTGATCTTCAGCTCGGCGCCAGAAAGGAGGGGCTTATCCCCATAATCGAAGTAAATGTTCTGCGCTTCGACCAATGCCATAACGTTGCTATTATCCTCGTTTTCCTCCTTTTCGTATACGAAAGAAAAGCGCCAGCCGAAGCTGACGCATGTTTTCTTATGGTGCGGAGGATGAGATTTGAACTCACACGGGTTGCCCCATACGCCCCTCAAACGTATGCGTCTACCGATTCCGCCACCTCCGCGGCGAGAAGAATTATAGAAATGTGGGCGCGTGTTTGCAACAACGGATTTTCTAACGCGCACATGTCCTCACGCGAAAGAGGGGAAGAAGGTGATCGCCATGAGCAAGTAAATGCAAAGCGTGGCGACGTCCATGATGGTGGTGAGCATCGGCTGAGAAAGGAGGGCAGGATCCTTCTTGATGGCCGCTGCGCCAAGGGGAAGCAACGTACCAATGACCTTGGAGAAGAGAACCGCGATGCCCATGGTGATGCAGATAAGACCGCTGTTCTTGATCGTGTGGAGGAAGAAATCCATCGTCCAGCAATTTCCGCCCCAAATATTGACGCCAGGGAAATGCTCGGCGTCGGACACGATGCCCGTATATTGCTCCATCGTGATCCAGAAGAAGGCGAATCCCGCGACGATACCCGCGATGATTAATGCGGATTTAAACTCTTTGAAGAGTACTTTCAGCACATCCCTGGGCCGGAAATCGTCGACGGCAAGGCCGCGAATCATCAAACCGGTCGTCTGCGCCCCCGCATTGCCGCCGGTATCCATAAGGGTAGGAACGAAAGCGATGAGCATGGGGAGCATCGTGAAAATGTGGGATTTCTCGATACGGTCGAGAACCATGGTGGTGAAGGTGCCAAGAACGAGCAAGGCAATGAGCCAGGGAATGCACTTGCGCGCATTATCCCAGGCCGAAAGTTCCATGTAGGGCTTGTCGGTCGGCTCCATGTTGGTCAAACGAGCCAAGTCCTCTTGTTGCTCTTCGGTTAAGACGTCGATCGCGTCGTCGACGGTGATGACACCGACGAGGCGGGAATCGCTATTGACGACGGCCATGGCGTTTAAGTCGTAACGGCGGAACATCTTGGCGACTTCTTCTTGGTCGGTCGAGGTATAAACGCTGACCACGTCGCGATCCATGATGTCGCCGAGGGTCTCGTTTTCTTGCGCGAAAATCAAATCGTCAAGGCCGACCGTGCCGACGAACTCGCGTTTGCGGTTGCGAACGAAGATGGTATAGACGGTCTCCGCGTCTTTGCCTTTGGCACGGATTTCCTCAATGGCTTTCTTTACGGGAGTGGTGTCCAAGAACTCTAAGTACTCCGTCGTCATCAAGGCGCCAGCGGTGCCTTCTTTATAACTGAGGAGTTGGTTGATGTCGCTGCGCATTTCTTTGTCCGCGGCGCGCAAAACCCGACTCGCGAGGTTGGCGGGCAACTCGTTGATGGTGTCGGCGACGTCGTCGGCGTAGGACTCTTTGATAAGCTCGACCAACTCTTTGTCGGTCATGGCTTTGATCAAGGCTTCCTTGGTGTCGGAAGAAAGTTCGTCAAAGAAGTCCGCGGTGATTTCGGGAGGTACGGCGCGGAAGATATACAGGAGGTCGGCAGGCTCAAAATCATTCACCGCTTCGGCGATGTCGATGTTCGGGACGATTTCGAAAACCGTCAGCAAAGCTTTGCGGTCTTTCTTACGGATATAGCCCAGAATCTTTTCTGGATCGATCGAGGGGACTTTCGGGGAAAGCTCTTCAACGATTTCCTCATCTTCCATGAACGCGGCCTCCTTTCGGCAAAACTATAAATGTGAGGCGAAACATAGGCAAGATTTTTCCTAACGGAAACATTTTTGTTGCTTCCCCGCTTGCTTTAGGGTTAGATACCTCTCGTGAAGGCATTGCTGATACCCATCTATGAACCCACGGACAAAGTATTGCCCTTTTTATCACAGTTCCAACCCGATGACTTCGACGTTTTTCTTGTCGTCGATGATGGTTCTGGCGAACGTTTTGCCCAGATATTCAAAGACGTTCAAGAGAAGACCGTCTTCCCCGTTTTGTCCTACCCGACGAACATGGGGAAGGGATTCGCTCTGAAAACCGGCATGCGAAAGCTCATCCAAGAATATCCCGATTTAGACTTCATCGTGACCGCGGATGGCGATGGGCAACATATTCGCGAAGATATCTTAAAAGTGCGCGATATCGCCGCAAAAACCCCATCAAAAATCATTTTAGGCTCCCGCGATTTCTCCTCCGCGCCGCCAAAAAGCGCGTCGGGAAACAAGTGGAGCGCACGTTATTTCACCTTTTCTACCGGCGTGAAAATCCGCGACTGCCAAACCGGTCTGCGCGCCATTCCCCGGGAAGCGTTCGACATGGCTCTCCACACCTATGGCAACCGATTTGACTTTGAGATGAACTTCCTTGTTCCCGCCTCACGTGAGTTTGGGATTCATGAAGTGACCATTCACACGATTTACGAGGACGGCAACAAAGGGACGCACTTCCGTCCGGTCGCCGACAGCTTGCTGATCATGCGCACTCCAATCATCTATCTGATCGTTGGCCTTTTGAGTTTCGCGACCGACCTTGTGGCGTTTTATTTGTTCCAAAAATACGTTTTCGTGAATGCCTCGACGGTAGGCACGGATCTTTTGTTCTCCTATCTCTGCGCCGTGGCGATATCCGCGCCATTTAATTACGCGATGCTTGGAACGGTCGTCTTCCATCATAGTCGCCTCTTCCACAACGCTTTGTATAAATTCGTCGTCCTAACTCTAACTTGTACCCTTTCAAGCTTCTTCTTCACTTGGTCGTTATCGCTTCTTGGAGTGCCTATTATGCTGTCCAAGTGCATCTTTGACATCATGTTTGGCATCTCCAAATACTTCATGAATTTGCTTTTGGTTTTCGCCAACCGCAAATTCGGCAACAAAAAGGAGTTGCATTAAATCACAAAACCATTTCGCGTGGGTATATAATGTCCGCGCTAAAGGATTAAGGAGAAAAATACGAAATGGAAGAATACCAAATCCTCGTGGAAACCAGTGCACGTCACATCCACCTCGACCAAGCCGCCTTTGATTTCTTGATGGGCGCAGAAGAAGGCAAACATGCCGAATTGGAAATCAAGAAAATGCTTTCCCAGCCGGGACAATACGTCTCGAACACCCGCCTCAACCTCGTCGGTGAGGTCAACCCCAAAACCGGAAAACCCCGCATGATCGCTGGCGTTTCCATCCTTGGTCCCCTTCGCAATTTGAACCAAGTCGAAATCAGTGCGACCGATGCTCGTACCCTCGGCGTCAATGCCCCCGTCCGTCTTTCTGGCGACGTCAAAGGCAGCGCCCCCATCACCTTGGTTAACCCCGAAAACGGCCGTGAACTTCATCTCGAAGAAGGCGTTATCGTTGCCAAGCGTCACATCCATATGACTCCCGCCGATGCCGAGAAGTTCGGCGTTGAAGATGGCGAATCCGTCTTCGTGATGATTCAAAACGATTGCCGTACCACCATCTTTGGCGATACCGTCGTTCGGGTCAGCGAGAAATTCTCCCTCGCCATGCACATCGATACCGATGAATCCAATGCCGCCGGTTGCTCGGGCGAAGTCTATGGTCAATTGGTCGACATGCTCGGCGAAGAAGAATGCTGCTGCGATGGCGAAGAAGAATGCTGCTGCCATCATGGCGACAAAAAAGGGGAATAATGGAACAAACGTTCTCCTATAAACCCCAGCACGTCTGCTCCAGCGCGATCAACATCACCTATGAAGATGGGACCGTGAAGAAGATTCAGTTCGTTGGCGGTTGCCCAGGAAACACCCAAGGCGTCGCTCGTCTGGCGGAAGGGCGTAAAATCGAAGAACTCATTGGTATCCTCGATGGCGTTGTGTGCCCTCGAAGCGGCCCTGCCAAAACCTCTTGCCCCGCAGAGTTAGCCAAAGCGTTAAAACAGATTCAATGATCGTGAAACCAGCTGCCAAAACAGCTGGTTTTTCACGCAAATCCCCGTTGGTTTTCATTTTGAAGGCATAAAATGTGCTCGCTTTCCTCTCGCAATACCCGCCTTCTTATTCATAGAATCTCGCGCGCGTTGCTCGTTGAAACCCCACCTTCCACTTGCTAGAATGTGACCGCAAAAGGGGAGTAGCGTTCAGCCCGCCTTCCGTCATCACGTGACCTATGTCGCCGGATACGGGCAGCTCCATAGCCTCGCGAGACCTTTTGGGGCTTTTTGTCCCGTTAGGAGAAAATATGTACGAAAACAGAAGCGCCAAAGAAACACTTGAAGCTTTTTCCGTTACGCAAGAGAAAGGTCTTAGCAATGCGGAAGTCCTAAAACGTCGCGAAGAGTTTGGTCCCAACAAACTGAACGAGAAACCCAAAGATCCTTGGTACAAGATTTTCTGGGGCAACATTAAAGACCCGATGACTGGCATTTTGGCGGTCGCCGCGATTATTTCCTTGGTTCTTGCCATCATTGGCATGAATAAGGGAACCGAAGGCCCCGAAAGCCTCGCCGATGTCTTCATCATCTTCGGCGTCGTTTTGCTTAACGCGACCATCGGCACGATTCAGGAAATGAAGGCTGAGAAAGCTCTTGAAGCACTGAAGAACATGTCCGCGCCAACCGCTACGGTCCGCCGCGAAGGCAAAATCGTGGAAGTGAAAGCGGAAGAACTCGTTCCTGGCGATATCGTCATCTTGGAAGAAGGGCGTACCGTTCCCGCCGACTTGCGTTTACTCCACTCGTTCTCTCTAAAAGCCGATGAAGCCTCCCTTACTGGTGAATCCGTCCCCGCGGAAAAAAGCGCGGATGTCGTTTTGACCGAAGAAGTGGGCGTGGGTGACCGCGTTAACCAGGTCTTTATGTCTACCCCGGTCGTCTATGGCCGTGGCGAAGGCATCGTCGTCGCCACCGGCATGAAAACCGAAATCGGCAAAATCGCCAACATGCTCGCTTCCGAGGAAGAAGACCAAACCCCGCTGCAGAAGAAACTCGCGGGTCTTTCCAAATTCCTTGGCATTCTCACCGTCGTCATCGTCGTCTTGATGCTTGGCGTCAAAATCATCTGGGCCTTGGTGCAGGGCAACCTTGAAACCGAATGGGCACAGGCGCTTCTTGATTCCGTCGCCCTTGCCGTCGCGGCGATTCCGGAAGGCTTAACCGCCGTCGTGACCATCGTCTTGGCCATGGGCATGACCAAAATGGTACGCGTCAATACCATCGTCCGTCGCTTGGCCTCGGTCGAAACGCTAGGCGCCGTGTCCGTCATCTGCTCCGACAAAACCGGCACCTTGACCCAAAACAAAATGACCGTCGTTCGAGCATATCTCGACGGAACCACCTACCGCAAAGAGGAATTCGATGCCGAGCAACTCGGCTTCCTCGCCCAAGGCATGTCCTTGTGCAGCGACGCCAAAGTCGATGGCGGCGTCTATGGCGATCCCACCGAAGTCGCGCTAGTCGAGTTCGCCTCCTCTCTTGGCATGCCTAAAGGCAAACTCGAGGAAGACACTCCGCGTATCAACGAACTTCCCTTCGATTCCGTCCGCAAGATGATGTCCACCCTCCACCAAAACGGCGAAGGAACCATCCTTTATACCAAAGGCGCCATGGACCAAGTCCTCAAACACTGTGACCGCATCCTTTATAAAGGCGAAGTTCGCTCCATCACCGAAAAAGACATCGAAGAGATCCAAAAGGCTTCCGCAGAAATGGCAGAAGACGCTCTACGCGTTCTCGCCCTTTCCTATAACGAAAGCGGAGTAGCGGTGGAAGAAAACCTGATCTTCGTTGGCTTGGTTGGCATGGTCGACCCGCCACGCGAAGCCGCCAAACCCGCCGTCGCCACATTAAAGAAGGCCGGCATCACGACCGTCATGATCACGGGTGACCACAAAGACACCGCCTTTGCCATCGCGAGAGAACTTGGCATCGCCGAAAGCAAAGACCAAGTCATGACCGGTGACCAAATCGACGCCTGCAGCGAAGAAGAGCTCCGCGAGAAAGTCAAATACATCCGCGTTTACGCTCGCGTTTCCCCTTCCAATAAATCCTCGATCGTCAAAGCCATCAAAGCCAACGGCCTTATTGCCGCCATGACCGGCGATGGCGTTAACGACGCACCTTCCCTTAAGGCCTCCGATATTGGCATCGCCATGGGCATCACCGGCACCGACGTCGCCAAAGGCGCCGCCGACATGGTTCTCACCGACGATAACTTCGCCTCCATCGAAAAGGCCGTCGAAGAGGGCAGGGGCATCTATGCCAACATCAAGAAGACCATCCTCTTCTTGCTCTCCTCCAACATCGGCGAAGTCGTCTGTATGTTCGTCGCCGCTTGCTTAGGCCTTCCTTCTCCGCTTATCGCCATCCATTTGCTTTGGGTCAACCTCATCACCGACTCTTTGCCCGCCGTTGCCTTAGGTGCCGATAAGAAACCCGAAGACATCATGTCGGAGAAACCCCGTGACGCGAAGGAATCCCTATTCAGCCATGGCGGGTACTTGCTAACGTTCGGCTATGGTATTTGGATTGGCCTCGCCACATTGATCGCCTTCCTCGTCAACGCGTGGCAACACAATTGTTTCTCGCTTTCCGACATCAACGCCTACTTCGCAAACGAAAAGAACCTCGAGACCGCCCAAGCGATGGCCTTCTGCGTTCTCTCCTTCTCCGAACTCTTCCACATGATCGGCATGGTCAACATCAAGAAGAGCTTCGTCTGTGTCTTCAAGGACAAGAACCTCTTACTTTGGATCTCCTTCTTCCTTGGCCTCGCGTTGCAGTTCTTCGTCATCTTCACCCCGGGCGTGAACACCATCTTCAAACTCGTGCCGCCCGAAGGCGTCGACTGGGCATGGGTAGGCGGTCTTGCCTTCTCACCGTTAGTCATTCACGAAATCGTGGCCCTCATCCTCTTCATTCGAAAGAAAATCCGCAAACAATGACGCATTTGGCTCCTTCGGGAGCCTTTTTTCTCGACCCAGTTTCCTGTATCGGTATAATGTGGACCATATATGAATCCCCCGCGCGCCAAGAAAATCAACGTCCGCGACCTCTCCTATCTTCAACGCGAAGATGGCAAACGCCTGAAGGAGAACGTTTTCTTTCGCTCTGGCGCGTTAATCAAATTCAAGAAGAAAGACCTTAAGTTCTTTAAGAAAATCGGTCTTAAAACCGTCATCGATTTGCGGACTCCCGGCGAAATTGCCAAGAAGCCAGACCATGAGTTGCCTGGCGTGGAATATCTCCAAATCCCTTTGCTCACCGAAGAAACGCTCGGCATCACCCATGAACGTGGCCTAAAAGCCTATCATGAGCCTCCGCACATGCCGGATCTCTATGCGATGCTGGTCACCGACGAACATTCCATTCGCGGCCTCGCGGATTCGCTGAAACGCATTATGAGAGCCATCAAGGAAGGACCGATTCTTTGGCATTGCACGGCTGGGAAGGACCGCTGCGGCATTCTGACCGCAATCCTTTTGACGATGCTTGGCTTCCGCAAAGAAGACATCTTCGCAGACTATGTCATTTCCGACGAAGAATCCGAGAAGAAAGGCAGGAAATACCGTTGGCTCATCCGTACCTTCCTCCATCGATACGAGACCGCCGAAGCCGTCTACCTCGCCATGCGCGCCGACCCAAAGTATCTGCAAAGCATGTTCAATGCCGTCGAGCGAAATTACGGCACGTTCGATATCTTCATCCAAAACATCCTCGGCATCAGCAAAGAGGAAATCCTTGCTTTTGAAAAGGCAAGCTTAGCCTAAAACATCATTTCCCTTGCATCCTCCCGCCAATGCTGGCAAGATTGCTTTCGAAGAAAGACCTTCATCAAGAAATGGGGTAAGGCAATGCCCCATTAGCAACTCCGGCATTCCAACGGTAAGTGCTTGCCAAAGCCCCTCCCACCCGGGGAACGATGAAGGCGGAAGCGCGAAGAATGCTGCCTTCCCGACCGCGTGGGAAGGCTTTTTCTTCGAAGGAGACACCATGCAACGTAAACTATTCACCAGCGAGTCCGTTTCGGAAGGACACCCCGACAAAGTCTGCGATCAAATCGCCGACGCTATTTTAGACGCAACCCTTGCCCTTGACCCCAAAGCCCATGTGGCCGCCGAGGTTTTCGCGACCAAGGAATTTGTGCTAATTGGTGGCGAAATCACCGCAAAAGCCGCCCCAAATTACGAACGAATCGCTCGTGACGTCCTGCGGGAAATCGGCTATACGGACCCTAGCTTAGGCATTGGTGCGGATACCTGCGCCATCGAAGTTCGCGTGAATACGCAATCCCCCGACATCGCTCAGGGCGTGGACCGTGGCGACATCCTCGAGCAAGGCGCGGGCGATCAAGGCATCATGTTTGGCTATGCAACGAAAGAATCGAGTGGCTATATGCCCTTAGCCATCGGCATCGCCCACAAACTCGTCCGTTTGGCCAGCAATCTCCGCAAGCAGGGGAAGTTCCCGCACGCTCGCCCCGACATGAAGAGCCAGGTGACGATCGATTACACCGATTTGGCCCATCCGCGCATCCATACCGTTTTGATGTCCGTCCAACATGACCCGGAAATCAAATTGGATGACTTCAAGAAATTCATCCACGACGAAATCATGGTACCCGTCGCGAAATCCTTCGGCCTCAACGACGACTTCGAATACCTGATTAACCCCACGGGCAACTTTGTCATCGGCGGCCCCTGGGGCGACACCGGATTAACCGGCCGCAAACTCATCGTCGACACTTATGGCGGCTACTCTCGCCATGGCGGCGGCGCTTTCTCGGGGAAAGACCCGTCCAAAGTGGACCGCAGCGCCTCTTATTATGCGCGCTACATTGCCAAGAACATCGTCGCGGCAGGGTTAGCCGACAAAGCCGAGATCCAACTTAGCTACGCCATCGGAGTCGCTCGCCCCATTTCCATCTGCCTCGATACCTTTGGCACGGCCAAGATCGAGGAAGACCGCATCCTCGAAGCGGTCAACGCCCTCTTTGACGCTCGTCCGGGCGCGATCATCCAATCCTTTGGCCTTACGCAACCGAAGTTCCGCTATCGCGATACCTGCGTCTATGGTTGCTTTGGCCGCCCCGACCTCGACCTTCCTTGGGAACGGCTCGATAAAGTCGAGGAACTTCAGGAGTATCTTGGCCGATAAGCCACGGCTTTGAGATAATAGTGACAATGAAGCGCTCTCGCCCAATCCTCGCTTTGATCTTTGACATCGCCATCGTCGGCTTTTTTGGCGGCGCCATGATTTGGTTATGTTTGACTGACGGCAAAACCGTACCAAATCCTGCCGAGGAGTTCCTGAAATACTTCACCGTCCAATCCAATATCCTTCTTGCCGCCGTCGCTTTGGTTTCCGTTGCGTTTGACATTCTTTTGCTTACGGGAAAGCTTTCGTTCCCACCCAAAGCGTTACGCATCGCTTTGCTAGCGGCAGCGACCGGAACGACCATTACCATGCTCGTCGCATCGTTCTTCCTCGCCCCCACCGTCGGCGCCAAATGGGTTTTCGGCAACTACAATTTCATCTTCCACCTCGTCGTGCCGTTGCTTGGCGTCATCCGCGTCATCTTCTTTGAAACCGCCAAAGCGAAAGGGCGTTTCTACTATGCGTTCTTCGGCATGATCCACATGGGGATTTATGGCGTCTTTTATCTCACCAACGTCGTCGTCCACGATGGCTATGGCCAAACCAAATACGATTGGTATGGCTTTGGGGCGAATGGACTTGGCATGGGCATTTTGTCTTTCTTTATCATCTTCGCGTTGTCCTTCGGCGTCTGCTTTGGCCTCCTCGTTTTGCAAAACCTCGTCGTCAAAAAGACGAATCCCGCGAAGTAGGAAGCAAGTAAAAAAAATCTTTACGGAAGCCCTTATCAATGTAGGCTAATCCCGTTACAATAGTGGTGTAAGCCTCTGGAGGGGCAAAAATTATGAAATACCAAATCATTGGGAAAAACATCGAGGTGACCGATTCTATTCGTTCCACCATCGAAGAAAAACTTTCCCACCTGAACAAGTATTTCGTCATCGATGACGAGGTGCTTGCTCGCGCCGTGGTACGTTCCTACACCGTCGGTGCGAAAGTGGAGATTACCATCTTCACTAAACTCATGGACCTTCGCGCCGAGGTCAAAAACGACGACCTTTACGCGGCGGTGGATTTGGCCATCGACAAACTCGAAGGCCAGATGCGGAAACTCAAAACCCGCTTGGACCGTAGCAAGGAAGCCGACTCCCTTGGCAAAGCCTTCGTTCTTGAAGAGATTGCCGATGAAGAAGAAGCCGAAGACGAAATCGTCCGCACCAAGAGCATTTATCTTGAACCGATGAGCATCGATGCCGCGATTACCCGCATGGAAGCCCTTGGCCACAGCTTCTTCCTCTACCTCGACGAAGAAGACGATCAAATCTGCGTCGCGTACAAACGTTTCGACGGCGGATATGGCGTCATCCAAGCCGAAAACAAACTCAAATAGCCCTATTTCCTTCCTCTTGACCCGCAGGCGGTCCGACACCTGCGGGTCTTTTGTTTCCATCTAGGGTGGGAGTGGTGTACTATTCATTCGTCTCATTATGAAGAAAACCATCAAAATCCTCGGGCTCATCTTTGGCTGCTTCTGCGTCGTCAGCGCGATCATTTGCCTCTACATTGGCATTTATTCGCTTTTGAACCCAGCCCAAATGCGCAGCGGCCAAACCTTCATCTCCCGCCTTAGCGACGAGCAATACCTTGTCGTTTGCATCTTCTATCTCATCATGGGCAGCGGATCCGCGACCGGCGCCATCTTCAATTTCATCCTCAGCGCGAATGCCTATAACGAAAAGCTTGGAAAAGGGCCTGGCATTACGTTGGGCGTATTCGGCATCGTCCTGGGCGCTCCCGCCACGGGCGTATTGACCATCGTCGATTCGGCGATGCACCGTCAATAATTGCATAAAAAAACCCATCGTTTTTCAAGGCGCTCTAAAGTTCCTGGGGGGACTTTGGAAAACTGACTAAAGAAAGCGGGGGGACTCGTCTGAGCCCGGGCTCCCCGTTTTCGTTTATTCCAATTCCACCTATGCCGCGAGCCTCTTTCTCCCTTGGAACCCCGCCTCACGGCATTTGAACCATAGGTTCAGTCGATTGCGGACACCATCTTACCAAGGGGAAACTCACGTCATCGGTTTTTCTCGGCATAAAGCGAAAGCCGGCGCCCCCCAGGATCTTTAGACAACCACGCAAAGTCCCCCCAAGAACTTTAGAGGCCCCCCTGACCCCCCAACATCTTTAGAGCGCTTTTTTCAAAAAGCGGTGGGTTTTTGCGTGGATTTTCTACGTTAATTCGGCTTATGGACCACATCGTCGCCGACGGGGTTATCGATGGAGCAACCCACGTTGGTCAAGTGATCCGCGACACGTTCGAGCTCGCTTAAGAAGGTGGAGTGGAAGGGCGAAAGCTCGCTCTTGCACTGATTGTTCTTGATGCGTT
>JBGUWA010000222.1:0-5471 GCA_045220635.1 Candidatus Alloenteromonas sp.
CTTGGACACCAAAGGACCCGAAATCCGCACCGGCTTCATGGAAGGCGATGCCCTTGAGATCCCCGATGGCCATAAGTTGCGCATCTCCATGGAGAGTTGCCTCGGCACCTTAGAAAAGTTCTCCGTCACCTATTCCGGCCTTTATGACGACGTCAACGTCGGTGACCACATCCTCATCGATGACGGCAACTTGGACTTCGAGGTCTTGGAAAAGGACGAGAAAGCCCGCGAACTCCTCGTCGAAGCCAAAAACCGCCATGTCCTCAAAAACCAAAAAGGCGTCAATTGCCCGAGTTCCCATCTCTCCATGGCCTTTATTTCGCCCAAAGACGAAGACGATCTTCGCTTCGGTTGCGAAAACGACGTGGATTGCATCTTCGCGTCCTTCGTCCGTCGCCCCGAAGACATTAAGGAAATGAAAGCCGTCTTGGCTAAGTATGGCAAACCCAACATCCCCATCTTCGCCAAAATCGAAAACCCCGAAGCCGTGCAGAAAATCGAAGCCATCATCGACGCGTGCGAAGGCGTCATGGTCGCCCGTGGCGACCTAGGCGTGGAGATTCCGCCCGAGACCGTTCCCGATGTTCAGCGCCACATCATCACCGTCTGCCGTAACAAAGGCAAACCGGTCATCACCGCCACCCAAATGCTCGACTCGATGGTCACCCATCCCCGTCCGACCCGCGCCGAAGTCACCGACGTCGCCACCGCGGTCGACGAAGGCAGCGACTGCGTCATGCTCTCGGCCGAATCCGCCTCTGGCTTATATCCGGTGAAAGCCGTCGAAATGCAAGCCGCGATCGCCCGTACCGAAGAGAACAACCACCTCAACTACGAAGCCCTCGCCGTCCAAGCCTACGAGACCAGCGAACGCACCAACAACGACGCCATCTCCAACGCTTTGGCCAATACCGCGCTTCTGATCGGCGCCAAGCTCATCGTCAACTTCACCGAACGCGGCAACTCCTCCTGGCGTATCTCCAAGGCCCGTCCTTGCTGCCCCATCATCTCCGTGACCTCTTCCCGCAAAGTCGCCCTGCAAGGCGCTTGGATGTGGGGAGTCTACAGCGTCCTCCTCAAGACCTCGATGCCCGACTTCATCGAAGAGATGGAAGTCATCGCCCTGAAGATTGCCCGTGAACTCGGCATTCCCGCGGGTGAACACATCATCCTCGCCGGTGGCATGCCCACGGGCGCAGGCAACACGAACTTCATGCGCATCATTCGCGTTAACGAAATTCAGGAGGTCGAATAATAATGAAGAAAGTAATCGCGCTCGATATCGGCGGCACCAACACCCGCGTCGCTTTGATCAACGAGAACTACGAGATCGAAAAGATTCTCATCAATCCTACCGTCGTGGGCAATTTGGACCTGTTCCTCGCTTCCGTGCGGGATACCATCAAAGAAGCCATCGATGACTTCACCGGCGTCGTCGCCATCGCCACGGGCGTCCCCGGTCGCGTCCGTCATGACGGGTATATCTATGCCTTGCCTAACGTCCATATCACCGCCATCCCCTTAAGCGAATACCTGAGCAAAGAGTTCAATCTCCCCGTTTACGTGCGCAATGACGCCGAAGTCGCGGCCCTGGCCGAAGCCAACGTTGGCCCCTACAAAGACTTCAAGTCGCTCTACTTCGTCACCATCTCCACCGGCGTCGGCGGCGCCCTTTGCATCGATGGCAAGCTCGTCAACTCCTCATACGAAGTCGGCCACACCATGACCGCCTACCATAACGAAATCCACGAATTCGAGCATATGGTTTCCGGCACGGGCATCCGTCGCCTCTGCGACATGAATGGCCTCAACGTCGAATCCGCCCGCGACTTCTTCGAGCTCGTCAAGAACAAGCATCCGCTTGCCTTACGCGTCTACAAAGACTGGATCAAGATGCTCGCCGAATGGATCGAGATGAACCAAGATAACTTCTCCCCCGACGTCTTCACCCTCACCGGCGGCGTCATGAAGAGCAAAGACCTCTTCTTCGAGGATCTGCGCAGGGCTTGTCCCAATTCCCGCATCGAAGAATGCGCCTGCGGACAACAAGCCGGCTTAATCGGCGCAGCGGTCTTCGGCTTCCAGAAATCGAAGTAAAACCAAGCGAAAAGGACGCAAATCCCGCGTCCTTTTTCTTTTGTGTGGGTTTTTTCGTCTTACCAAGCCGCGATGAATGGGCCGGGTTTGACGACGCGTTTGACCAAGAATCTCTGGTAGAAGAAGGTCCAGCCAAGATCGACGATGACCGTGCCGATGAGGAAGGCGGCGAGGACGTCGGTCGCGCAATGGGCGCCACGGAGGACGCGGGTGAAGGCCACGATCGCCGCGTAACCATACATGCAATAACGGAAGATGTCGGAGAACTTCTTCTTTTCGCGTAAAGCGGGGAAGACGGCGGGTAAGCCCATCAAGCTGATGCAGGCCACCGTGTTCATCGTGTGGCCGCTGGGGAAGCTATAGAACTCTTCCATGCTCCACTTGCTGATGCCGAGGATCTTCATCGTTTCGTTGATGCCCAACGTGGTGAAGCCATACGCTCCGCCAGCCTGGTATTTGGAGAAGGAAGTGAAGAACTGCGGATGATAGAACGGTAGCCAGAATGCTTCGATGCTATCGATCATTCCCACTTCGTTCAGCGCGGCCAACGTGCGGAAACGCGGACGGAGCCACAACATCTTGAGACCTTGCATGAGCAAGACGGTAACGCCGATGGTGAGCACCAAATATAAGCCAAAGGTGAAGCCTTCGCGTTCTTGGTCTTTGCCCACGGTGACGGCGAAGAATAACGCCACGCCGAAGACGATGACCGCAACGGCGCCGGTAAAGACGAGTTTCATCATCGTGCCCATGCCGGGCATGAAGTTACGGGAGATGAGGCCAGCCGTATGCCAACCCGAATACCCCGCGATGCCAACGGCGGCGAGCATGAAGAACCAGCTTAAGGTCCAATGCACTTCGCGGCTTGGCTTGGGGTGATATAAGGCCACTAACGCGGCGCCAAAGGTCGCAACCAAATAGGCGGGGACTTCCCCTAGAATCTCGAAGATGCGGCCAATGATGTTGCTGGGATGATATAACCCCGCCGAAATCTTGTAATCAAAGGGGATCGCGATGGCGAATAAGGCGATGAGTACGCCATAGACAATAAAACGTTCGATCTTTTTCATGGTCTCTATTGTATCGGCATTATTTCCCTAGGCAAAGAAGGAACGCTCTTTCTTTACGAAAGCCCATGCAAAAACGATAATGGATAGCATGAAACGCGCCGCCGACATTCTCTCCGTCCTCGCCTTCGTCTTGGTGCTGCTACAAACCTTGACCCTTTTCCTTTTCGCGGGTTTGGAGATTTCGGTGGCCGCTTATGGGCCCGACGAAGCCGCAAGAAACGCTGGCTTAACTTTAGTCATTGTCCTATCGGCATTTGGCTTGCTCTCGCTGATTGCCTTTATCCTTATCATTATCGGTCGCGCGGGCATTCTTAATGGCAGCAAATCCGCCCCAAAAACCCTCATTGTCGCCGGGGCCTTGTCTTTATCTCCATTTGCTTTGATCGCGGGCATTTTCTACTCTTACCTCCAAAATCAAAAAGGTTCCGCCAAATCATAGGAAAGTCACCATGTCTTTTACCCCAAGCGAAAGGTTAAGCGATTTGATGAAAGTCCTCTTGCTTTCGCATGGGCTTAATCTTCGTCGGAAGCATTACATGAGCCTGCTCGCGCCACGGGAAGACGTTCCGGATAAAACGGTGGAAGCAATCTATTTCGATCGAAGAAACCTCCGCTATATCAGCGACGCAGAGAAAACGTTACGCGATTATGAGCCCGACGAGCCGCCTCGCCACGCGCTTTTGGTCGTACCCGACTACGAAGAAACCAAAGCCACCGTCAACGACATCCTTTCCCGTTGCCATAAGAAAGGCGGAGACGACCGTTATTCCCAAAAGGAAATCAACGACTTCCGTTACGACCTCATTCGCTTCGCGCTAGCGCTTTCCTTAAAAAGGTCTGCCCAATACACCGCTTTTAAAGGCGGTCTTTCCACAGTGAAATCATTGAAAGACATCGCGCGAAACAAGAAAGGGACCATCACCTACTATCGCGGCCAATTCCATGGCGATTGGGAACTCGTGCCCTCTTTCCTGCGCGAAATCAAAGACTCGGTTTTTCTCGACCATAACGCCTATACGCGCTTGACCAATGACCGCCGGCTCAATGAAAAATACGAAGCCTCCATGGGAGAAACAAGCAATAACGTCTACGAACGAAGCGCCTTTTTCCAACACGCCTGCTCTTTTTCGCCATTAATCGACTTCACGTTTGACCCCATCGTCGCCACGACGTTTGCCGTATCTTGTCCAGAAAAGGAAGAGGATGATCCAACTGTTGGGGCAATGGTTTATTCCTTCCAGGCGAAGGAGGGGCCAAGCGAATCGGATGGTTACCGCGTCTATCATGACTTATCGCAAGCCAACCGCTTCATCCGCGACGAATTTCGCCTCATCTACCTTAACGAAACCTATGTGGCATTAAGGAAAACCTATGCACTGAAGGCCTTCGATGAACGAGGGAACCTTTACGAAAGGAGGTTGCGCTTCGACACCATCGCTGAGTTCATCAAAGCGTTGACCCCGTCTTTTGCGTTCATCGATTTGCCCACGAACGACCGAATGCGATATCAAAAAGGGGTTTTTCTGGTTTTCCATGATTGCCTTTGCCTCGATGGTTGTATCTATTTCGAGCTCAATCCCAACTTCTCGCTCCACCAATGCGAAATCATGCCCGAAGGAAAAAGCGCGATTCGAAAAGAAATCGCCCGTAATCATCCGGGCAAAGACTACGAGCATTTGATGAATCCTTATCTTTATTTCCAGGAATAACGCGGGATTCTTCAAAACCAGCAAACCTTTATTCATTTTCCCGTCTTATAGAAGCCAGGCCACTTTCTTTCAATCTCGGCGCGTATCTGCGGAATGTCGATCCCACCCGTTCCTCTCATCATTTTCTTGAAGCATAAATCGTTTTGTATTTCGGGGATTGCCAAAAATACGAGATGGACGAGAAACGTAGAACCAAGGCAAGACAAAAAGAATGCCATCTCTGAGTTTTTGTTTTCCAAAACCCCATTCGCGCTAAGGACTGCGGCTATGACGATGGAAGCCAGATTCAAACCAACGGAAACGATCGTATCCAAACAAGGCCAAAGCAATCTCGGGAAGGCTTCGTTGCGCGGCAATCCCTTATACATGAATTCGAAAGGATGTCCGTCTGGAAGCATATGTTTCAGCAAAAAGAGGCAGCAAGGCCACCCTAATAACGACCGCCCACGCCAGTTGATATTCCGAATAGTGGCCAAGTACATTATGAATGTACTAAACGCCGACACGCCCACAGCAATCCAAGTCATATCTTCACCACCAATCAAAACAAGAATCGGCACCCCAACTGAACATGTTCATGGCAATAGCCGTGGAT
>JBGUWA010000223.1:0-3736 GCA_045220635.1 Candidatus Alloenteromonas sp.
CCACCCGCCACTATGACGGCTATCGCGTCACCAAGAGGGGCGCGAAGGGCGTCACGACCATGAATTTGACCGCCCGCAACGGCAAACTCTGCTGCGTCCGCGCCGTCTCTGGCGATGAAGATTTGCTCGTCGTCACCCAAAGCGGCATGGTCATCCGCACCCCGATTTCCGAAATCAAGATCGCCGGTCGTAACACGCAAGGTGTCAAGATCATCAACATCGATGACAAGACCCGCGTCGCTTCCATCGCCATCATCCCGCACTCCGAGGACGAAGGCGAAGAATACGAACCGGAAGAGCAACCCATCGACGAAACCCTCATCGATGACACGCCCGTCACTCCCGACACCCTTGATGGCGACGAAGGAGAGGAATAATCCTTAGGCCATGAAGGTCTTCATCCACTACAAACCACGAAACGCCGCAGATTCTTTTGAGGGGACGCGCTTACGCAAAACCCTCAAAGGAGCCTGCGAGCTCGTCGACGTACCTTGGGTAGACACGCCGCAAGATGGCGTGGCCATCGCCCACTTCCTTTCCCCCGTCGACGCGTTATTGCTCAAGAGCCAAAAGGACCTGGGCGTGAAAACGGTGGTGTCCGCCTTCTATGCCGAGGATGATCCTAACGCCTCATTCCTCAAAGGAAGGACGGAGCTACGCATCTCCAATAGAACCTTGGACTTCCTTAATGAGGCGGACCTGGTTCTTGTGCCCGATCACCGCATGAAGGGGTTTGCCTCCTTATCTGGCGTGACCTCGAGAATCGAGATCCTAGAGCCCGCCGTAAGGATGAACCGCTTCTCCAATACCGCGATCGAAAAACCCATCTTCCTCCGCTATTTCGGCATCAAACCCGAAACGAAAACGGTGGTGGCCACAGGTTCCTATCGCGATAAAAAAACCCTCAATTTAATCAAAAACATTGCAAAAGCCTGTCCAAATTTACAATTTTACTTCTTTGGGGCGAAGTCCATTATCAACGCGATCACCCTGACGAAGAAAACCAATCGGCCCAAGAATCTGCACTTCATGGACCTCGTTCAGGACGACATCTATCGCAGCGCGTTGATGAACTCGGTCGCCTATATCTCCAACGACTCGGTTCGCCCGGACCCGATCGGCCCGCTTGAGGCGTTTGCCTCCAAAACGCAGGTCGTCGCGTTCACCTCCACTCACCCCAATCCGCTTCTTAAGGAAGGGGAGTCCTGCTTCTTCTTCGAAAACGCGGAAGAAATGGGAAAATATCTGGCCTCGTTGAACTCTCCGTTCTGCAAGAGCACAATAGAGCCAGCCTATGCCATCGCGAAGGCGCACAACCTCGTCTCGTATGGCCAAAATCTAAAAGGTTATTACGAAGCACTGCTTCAGGAGCCCATCCATGATTGACATCAAACTCATCTTGGCCAAACCCGACTACGTGAAAGCCGCCTTGGCGAAAAAACTTTGGGAATTCGACCCCCAACCCATCATTGACCTTTCCAAGAAGCGCCTCGACCTCCTTCAGAAAGTCGAAGCCAACAAAGCGGAGCAGAATAAACTTTCCGCCTCTGTCCCTGCGTTAAAGAAAGCGGGCGAAGACGTCGCCCCGATCTTCGCGAAGGTCAAAGCCCTCGCCGCGGCCAACAAAGAAGGCGAAGCCGAACTTGCCAAAATCGAAGAAGAGCTCACCGCCCTCATCGAAGTGCTTCCCAATCTTCCCGACGACGACTTGCTTGCCGGCGGCAAAGAGAACAACACCCCGATTTACCATTTCGGCGAGGAACAGAAGTTCCCGTTTACTCCGCGTGACCACGTCACCCTCTGCGAAATGTGTGGCCTCATTGACTACAAGAGGGCCGCGAAGATCTCTGGCACCGGCACTTGGGTTTACACCAACCTCGGCGCGAGATTGGAATGGGCGTTACTCAATTACTTCATCGAATCCCATCTCGCCGATGGCTATGAGATGATCCTCCCTCCCCACATCCTCAACTACGAATCCGGCTATACCGCGGGTCAATTCCCCAAGTTTGCCGAAGACGTCTTCTGGCTTGAGGGCATGGAACCCCGTAAGTTCATCCTTCCCACCGCGGAGACCGCATTAGTGAACCTCCACCGTAACGAAATGCTCTCCTTGAACGAACTTCCTCGGAAATACTTCGCTTACACCCCTTGCTACCGTAAGGAAGCGGGCAGCTACCGCACCGAAGAACGCGGCATGATCCGTGGTTACCAGTTCAACAAAGTCGAAATGGTGCAATACACCACCGAAGAAGGCTCCGACGCGGCGTTTGAAGAGATGTACCATAAGGCGCAGAAACTCGTCGAAGGCCTTGGCTTAACCTATCAAGTGGATAAGCTCGCCGCGGGCGATTGCTCGCACTCGATGGCCCGCACCTATGACATCGAAGTCTACATCCCCTCGATGGGCATCTACAAAGAAGTCTCCAGCGTCTCCAACGCCAGGGATTACCAAGCCCGTCGTGGCATGTGCCGTTATAAAGACGAAAACGGCAAGACCAAGTTCTGCCACACCTTAAACGGCTCGGGTCTAGCGACCTCTCGCATCTTCCCCGCCTTGGTGGAACAAAATCAGCTTGAAGATGGCTCCATTCGCATTCCGGAAGTCCTCCGTAAATGGATGGGCGGACTGGAAGTCATTCATCCGATCAAAAAGTAAAAGCCTCAGAAAACGCACTCCAACCACGGAATGCGTTTTCTTTTACCCTTTGAATTGTTTGGGAATATTAGCCATTTAGCCGTTTAACCATAACCTTTTTATGCATAGGTGTTAAAATCTCCCCATGGCAACCTTTTTCATCGCACTGGCATTATTATTTGGCGGTTATTTAGTTTATAGCCGCGTCTCCGAGAAGATCTTCGCGATCGACGACCGAAAAACTCCGGCAATCGCGAACCCTGATGGCGTCGACATCACGCCGTTCCCAAAGTGGAAAGCCTTCTTGGTTGAGTTATTGAACATCGCCGGAACCGGTCCGATCTTCGGCGCGATTAGCGGCGCCTTGTTTGGTCCGATCGTCTTCTTGTGGATCGTCTTTGGCTGCATCTTAGGCGGCGCGGTTCATGACTATTTCTCAGGCATGATCTCCGCCCGTCATAATGGCGCCTCCATCGTCAAACTCTCGGGCAAATACATGGGAAAAGTGGCGGAAGTCATCATGCGAATCTTCTCGATCGTGTTGTTGATTCTGGTCACCGCGGTCTTCGTCGTTTCCCCTTCTACCTTGCTTTCGGATTTGACCGGCGGCAACATGCAGGCCTGGATCTGGATGATCATCATTTTGGCTTATTATTTGCTCTCCGCGATCGTTCCCATCGACAAAGTCATCGGTAAAATCTATCCCGTTTTCGGCATCATCTTGATCGTCATGGCGATTGCCGTCATCGTCGGCGTCATGGTGCAGGGCGGTCAATATCCGATGCTTGAAATCATAGGCAACCTCCGTGACTATTCCGCCCAAAACGGCTCCTTGCCTTGGTGGCCGTTTATGATGACGACCGTCGCTTGCGGCGCGGTCAGCGGATTCCACGCGACGCAGTCGCCGATGATCGCCAAATGCATCAAAAACGAAAAAGAAGGCCGTCAAGTCTTCTATGGCGCGATGGTCGCCGAAGGCGTCATTGCTCTAATTTGGGCCGCCGCCGCGATGGCCTTCTTCCGCATTAATACCGGAGAAGGCTGGGAAGTGCTTAATGCTTTGGGCGGCAACTCGCAATCCGTAATGAAGATTTGCGA
>JBGUWA010000224.1:0-6640 GCA_045220635.1 Candidatus Alloenteromonas sp.
CCGAAAAGCGACCTTTCGTCCAACCTGTTCTGAAAAAGCGCGATGGCATGCGGTTTGGCTATCCATCATTTGCTGGTGTATCTAGAAAAAACATAAACAATTGAGGTAACGAGGCTTGTCTTCATTTAAAATATTCTAGATGCAAAAACTTGAATCTCGTTTGGAGTCGCTTAAAACCTTGATTCTTTGTGAAGTCCCCGTTCAGGAGAATCCGTTCACGGCTCCCTTTTCTTATGTCCTTGGCGATTTTTCCTTCGCGAACCTTCCCGCCTACCCAAACCTTTCCAAGGTGATTGACGCGATCAACCCCCATGGCGAAGTTTCCATCGGCATTGGCTTCGATACCTATTGTCAAAACATCCGCGACGCGATTTACGAATGTCAGATTTCAGGCAAGCGCGCGACATTCATGTTGCCCTTATGGGATGAGGTCATTACCCATAATTTCATCATGACCGTTAGTAAAAATAACGGGGTTTTGTCGTTGCTTTTCATCTATTTTGGCGATCAATCCCTTTTTACAAACATCGATCAGATGGTCGCGGATTCCTTCAAGGACCAGCTGACGGGGCTCTTCAATCGTTCCACGATGCTCAACCACGTGCGCGAGAATCGTCGCGATGGTTATCTTTGCCTTTTCGACCTCAATAAGTTCAAGCACATCAACGATACCTATGGCCATGGCGCGGGCGACGAAGTGCTCGTTTCTTTGGCGAGATACCTCATTGCCATCTCTTCGATGGAAGAAGTCTATTACCGACGTTCTGGCGACGAATTCATGATTTTGATTTTCCAGCACGACCTCAACTACGTTCATGATCTCATCCAAAAAATTGAGGACTTCCTCGAGGTCATCCATGAAAATGACCTAAAATCGTACAAAGGCCTTCGTTGCTCCGCTTCCTTTGGTGTTTTGGAACTCCTTTACCCCGATGGCACGGAAGGCCTTGGGACAGAGCTAGAGTTCAAACTCGTCGACCTTGCCATGTATCAGGCCAAGGCCGCCAGAGTCCGCATGCATCTTATTACCTACGAAGACGCCAAGCGCATCATCGCAAACGGCGACTTAGACGAACGCTTAAAAACACTCGCGGCATCCATCCGTCGATAGAAGAATTTGGTCAATGTCTACGAATTTGAAGTGGTTATTTTCGTCCGCTTCGATACAATAGTCGCCATGAGCAAAGCAGATACCATTTTCATTCAAAATATGACGGACATCCTTAATAAAGGATTCTCCGACGAAAACTTACCCGTTCGCCCCCATTGGGAAGATGGGACTCCCGCCCATACGCGGAAGCTATTCGGCATCGTGAATCGTTACGATTTGCAAGAGGAGCTTCCCATCCTCACCATCCGTCGCACGGCCTTCAAATCCTGCCTCGACGAACTGCTTTGGATTTGGCAAAAGAAATCCAACAACATCCACGACCTTCACTCCCACATCTGGGACTCTTGGGCGGACGAGACCGGCTCCATCGGCAAAGCCTATGGCTATCAGCTGGCCAAGAAGTCCATTTACCCCGAAGGGGAATTTGACCAAGTCGACCGCGTTCTTTTTGATTTGAAGAACAACCCTTCTTCCCGAAGGATTCTTACCAACATCTTCAACTTCGAAGATCTGCACGAGATGAACCTTTATCCTTGCGCCTATTCGATGACCTTCAACGTTTCGGGCGATACCTTAAACGGCATCCTCAACCAACGCAGCAACGACATGCTCACCGCGAACAACTGGAACGTGCTCCAATATGCGCTTCTTCTACATATGTTCGCGCAGGTATCCGGATTAAAGGCGGGTACGTTGATTCACGTCATTGCCGACGCCCACATCTATGACCGTCATGAACCATTGGTCCGCAAAGTCATCGCCAAGACGCCTCACCCCGCGCCAAAGCTTTGGATAAACCCCGAAATCAAGAACTTCTACGATTTCACTTTGAATGATTTCCGCCTCGAAAACTACGAATTCGAGCCCCTTGAGGAGAAGATTCCCGTTGCCGTATGAACCGCGTCATCTCGATTTTGAACTGCGATCGTAACTTTGGCATCGGCAAGCGTAACGGCCTATTGTTCCGTTTACCGAAAGACATGGCGTTTTTCCGTTCTTCCACTAGTGGCCACGTCTGCGCCATGGGCGAGAATACCTTGCTCTCCTTCCCTGGACAAAAGCCATTGCCCAACCGCGTGAATATCGTTTTGTCGCAAGATCCGACCCACAACTATGAAAACGTCGTCAACGTCCATTCCTTCGAAGAGTTCCTTCGCGTGATCGACGAATATAAAGCCAAAGATGACGTCTTCATCATCGGCGGCGCTTCCATCTACCGTCAAACCCTACCCTATGTCGATGAAGTTTGGCTTAACGTCGTAGACGCAGACGGGGAAGCCGAAGTCTTCTTCGTGAACATGGACGAAGAAAAAAACTTCCTCCTCGTGAGCAAAGGGGAAGTCATGGAAGATAACGGTTATTCTACGTCCTTACATATCTATAAGAAACGCGGCTAAGTCCGTGTTTTTTATTGATAGGATCCCACAAGGCAGCCAACTTCGGTTGCCGCGTTAACAAGGTTCAACGTGGCCCCATCGGCGAACGCGGAAACGCATAAGTCCAAGGTCTGGGCAGTACCGTTATTGAAGATCAAGGAATCATATTGCGATGCATCGATCGTCACTTGGAAACTGTCGCCTACTTTTTCGATCGCGCTTCCTGGCCAATTCTGCTTGGAAACTCCGGTTACCGAATTCCAAACGAAAGCATTGCAGCTTGCCCAAGGCGCCGCGACTTTCGCGGTAACGCTTCCCGTAAGCTTCGTTCCAAGAAGCGCCCCGACGTCGACGCGTCCTTCGCCTAGCTGCGAAACGGTCGCGATTTTCGAACTAGTAAGTTTATGGCAACTGGCATAAAGGGCAGCTTCGAAATCCGCCGCGCCTTTGCTTGGGTTGGCCTCGAAATATAACGCCGCCATCCCCGCGACGATCGGCGAGGCAAAAGAGGTTCCGTTCCAACCGCCGTCGTATTTCTTGCCATCGTAATGGCAGCAACCAAACATCATGTCGGCGGGGGCGAAGACATCGATGGACTGCCATTCGCGAGAAGAGTTATAAGAAGAGCCTTCCCAAATTTCGCTGGAGCTATTCGCGGCAAGGCCACCCACGCCGATAACGTGGTCAACGCAACCGGGGAAGGTGAATTCCGTCGGCTGACCATCTAGGCCGCCATTGCCACCCGCGGAAATGACGGGAACGCCTTTGTCGTAGCAATATTTCACCGGCGCATCGAAGACGGTTCCTAAGTCGGAGCCATCGTTTACGAGGTCGCCCGTATAGTCATAATAGGAACCGATGGAAATCGTGATGACCCTTGCCCCATTGTCCGCGGCATAGGTAAATGCCTTGGCGATGGATTTGGGTTTGGCATCGGTCTTCAGTAGCATCAGTTCAGCTTCAGGAGCGATACCCACCACCCCTTTGCCATTTAATCCGGCCGCGGCAACACCCGCGCAGAACGAGCCATGGGATTCGCCCATATTGACCACTTTGTCCTTGCCCACTTCGACGGTTGTTCCACTTGAATTTGTGATAAAAGAGGCGGATTTTGCGGAGACTTTGCTTGTTCCGTCCGCAAAAGTGAAGTCTTCGTGATCGGGATTGAAGCCTAAATCGATGACCGCAATCGTGATGCCTTTGCCACGGTAATGACGCCAGGTGTTATAGATGTCGCCAATGTGGTTTAGATAGTATTGCTTGGCAATATAAGGCTCCTTCATCGGGTCGAGTTTATCTTCGACCGAGCTCGAGGATGAGGAAGAAGGAAGGCTCGACGCTTCACTTGTTACCGAAGACGCAGAAGACGTCTTTTCTTCGCTGGAGGATACCTTCTCTTCGCTCGAGGAGGTCTGGCTTGTCGAAGAGGATTCCGCAGGGGTGCTTGAGGGTGCTGAAGAGGAAGAAGGCGCGCCACAGGAAACTAGGGCCAAGGCGGCAAGGTAAAGTAAGGATGTATGTTTCATCGCGTGCTCCTATGGGGTTAACGGTCTTTGCGGAACTGCAAAACGTTTCGGTCATCGATGCGACGATAGCGGATTTCGTCCGTCATCTCGACCGCCATCAAAATGCCTAGACCGCCCGGTTGATCGGGGTCATGTTCAGGTTTGTCTTGCGTTGGATCAAAGGGGATGCCGCGATCGACGATCGTGCCAAGGACGCGTTTGCCATCGTCGCGGAGGACCAAGAGAACCTTGTTGTCCTTGACTTGGCCATAGTTGACGACGTTCGCGCAAAGGTCATCGAGGACCACGTTGATGACGGAACGGAAGGTTTCATCGTCTTTTTCAAGGAACTCGTCGACGAAAGCGGGAACTTGGGCTAAGCCTTCGTTCGTCGTGGGGAAGGTCAAAGACTTTTCGCGGATGAAGTTCAAGTCAACCATGCACATGTCGTCGCTTTGTTCGGCACCTTTGGTGAATTCCGCGACGGATTTTTGCATCTCAAGAAGCATCTCTTCGCCCGAAAGGTCTTTCGCCTTGTTTAGGGTTTCCAAGATGCGTTCGCGGCCAAACATGTTGCCGTCGATGTCCATGGCTTCGGAAATGCCGTCGGTATAGATGAACAAGCGGTCGCCCAAAGCGAGTTTGCGTTCTTGGACGGGGAAGTCGAAGTCTTCGAGGCAGCCTAACGCCATGTTGACGTCTTCCTGTAACTCGGAATATTCCTGGTCATGGTAGATGAAGACGGGTTCGTGACCGCAGTTGACGAAGCGGAGTAACCCCGTCTTGAAGTTAAACACGCCGATGAAAGCCGTGACGAAGAGGAGTTCTTCGTTGCCTTCGCAAAGCAAGTCGTTGACGCGGTTAATGGCAAGTTCGGGAGCCATGAGGTGCAATAACGCCTCGGCCTTGGTCATGAATAAGGCGGCGGGAACGCCTTTGCCCGAAACATCGCCAACGAAGAAACCAACGCGGTCTTCGTCGATGCGGAAGTAGTTGTACATATCGCCACCCACTTCCCTTGCCGGGCGGATATAACCATGAAGCGAGCACTTGCCCGTAAACAAAGGCGCATCGGGAAGCATGCCCATTTGGATGCGTTCCGCCAAGGCAAGATCGGCTTTGGTACGCTCTTCGTAAGCGGCGGAATCGTGGACTTGCTTGGCGTAATCGCGAATGGCTTCCTGCGTGAAGAAGAGGGCATCGTGGAGATCCGTCATTTCATTGAGGAAGCGGTTGTTCGTCGGATGGAATACTTCGTCTGGCGCATTCGCCTTCAAGGAGTTGATATAGGCATTGCCCGCGTCGGCGAGGCGTTTGGCTGGGCGCAATATGACAAAGCGCAAAAGCAAGTAGGTAATCACGAGGAGCACCACCGCCAAAATCGACGCGACGATGGCGAAGGAACGGGTGAATAAGGGAACGGAAGAATAGATGTCGCTATAAAGGGATTCGCGCACGAGCCAAATGCGGAAAGGGCCTTCCCCCGACGTCGGGTGACTGATATCTCCAAGGCAATAGCCGCTGATAATCGTCGCGCCAAGGAGCGAGTCGCTTGCCGAGACGCCAAAAAACCCAGAATCTACAAAGAACGCGGGTTTTTCGTAATAGACGCCCACTGCGGCAGAACAAATTTGGCCTGCCTTAGGCCGATAATAGATTGGGATGGGTTCGCTTGGGTCATACATGTCGTCAACGCTGCTGCCCACCACGACCATGCGATTGAATTCGGGGTCTTCGTAAAGCAAGCCGACGAACGTTCCGCCTCGACGTTGCAGGACGCCTTTCAGGTTGGAGCCTAACGTGCCGATGGAGGCATAGATCATGGCAGTGTAATAATCGGATTCCTCTTGGCTTCCAGGGGAAAAACCGCTCGCTCCGGGATTATGCTCTTTGTACGCGTTGATAACCGGCGTGACGCCATAGCCAACCGAGGCGTATTCGTTCCCCGAAAGGTACTCGTCAATCGCGCCTAGGTCGCTCGCGTCATCGCGGCAGACATGGCTAATCAGCGTGTCGGTGAAGACGAAGTATGCGCCCAAATAAAGGCTGACTTCGCCCAAGACGATGAGTATGAAAAGCGGTACGAGGATCGAAACGGTTAATGGTACGCGACGTTTCTTTTTCATTTGAGGGTAACTTGCTTCCCAAAGCCAGTGACGCGGAAGATTTCTTTGATGACTTCGTTGGCGTTCTCCACGATGACATGTTCGGGTCCGCCAAGGGCCTTACGGCAAGAGAAGAGAAGGCGGAGACCCGCGGAAGAAAGATAGTCGAGCTTGGCGAAATCAAAGACGATGTCCTGATATCCGCTTTCTTGAGCAAGCGAGTCCGAGAGTTCGGGGGAGGTGTTGGTGTCTAACCTTCCCTCCAAAGCGACGAATAGGGTCGTGCCTTCGATTTTCTTTGAGATTTCCATGGATGATCCTCCTAATTAAGCAATGCTTATCTCCATAATTGTGTTGTTGGTATTGAGAACGCGCAAGTATTTAAAGTCCGTAGCGACCTTGCGCACGATTTCAATCCCGTGGAATTGGAATTCGTCTTCATCGCTAGGTTCAAAGCTTGTCGGGTCAAAAGCGATGCCATCATCGCGGATGCGCACAAGGAAGCGATCCTCGCTTTTGCTTAACGTCAAATCGATGGTTTCG
>JBGUWA010000225.1:0-1803 GCA_045220635.1 Candidatus Alloenteromonas sp.
AAGTACTTTACCGCATTGAGAAAAGGAGACAAGCGATTTGATTCGCTTATCTCCTAAACGCGGATGTAGACGCGATCGCCATCGTGGGATTTGATGTCGACGAGGTAGAAGTGGCCATGCTCCTTGACGTAACGCTTGATGAACTTATAGGAGTCCTTCAAGGCGGCACGAACGGCTAAGATTTCTTCCTTGCTCGCATCCTCTTTCATGGCCTCGGCGAGACCTCTGGCGACAAGGCGGGACTTCAGGAAACCCAAAGGGAACCAAAGGGTGAGACGAAACCACGAATCGCTTGGTCGGATGCGGATTTTCATTATTCGACGACGATGGAGATCTTATCCCCGTCCGCGTCTTCGATGCAGACGAGTTCCCCAAGGGCTCCTTCCTCGGCGAGTTGGATGAGTTTGCGGAAGTCCACTTCGTCGAGGCCTTTGTTCTTCCCGTCGAGGATTTTGATCTTGCCGGTTTCCTTGTCGATGAAGACTTTGACGAGGGCAAGCGGCAAATTGACGTTGACGGTATCGCCATCCTGACCGTCGATGATGCGGATGCGGAAGAACATTTTGTCGATGTCTTTCTTCGAGGGCTTCTCTTGATAGGAGACTTTGGGCTTGCTGCGGCCGAGCAGTTCATCTAACGAGATTTCGAAGATTTCCGAGAGTTGGATCAGGATGTCGATGTCGGGGGTAGCCTGATCGTTTTCCCATTTGGATACGGCTTGCGCAGTCACGTTAAGGCGGGTGGCGAGATCAGCTTGGGTTAGCTCTTTTTCTTTGCGGAGTCGGGCGAGCCTTTGCCCGAAGGTTTCATTGGTCATGGTCGGACCTCCTTTGCGACTTTATTGTTGGTCCGTTGCAAGGAAAATTGTATCGAATAAAAGTGGCATGACTAGAAGGATAGTTGCAAAATCCCGCAACCAAGCGTTGAGTGTCGTTTTTACGGAATTGATAAAACGCTGCAAATTCCACGCAAAAACCGCTTAAATTTCTGTTTATGGCGTTTGTTTTGCCTATGGAGGATAATATTTCCATGCAGAAAAACATTCTTGCCATTGATTTGGGAAAAGGCTCGATCGGCCTTGCCATTTCCCGCAGCGGAATCTTCGTTACCCCGCTTCCGGAAGTCCGCTTCATGGCGGGGCATTACGAAGAAGCCCTAAAAGCCATCGCCAAAGTGAAGGAAACGGAGACCGTGGAATCTTTTGTGATCGGCTATCCGTTATTCCCTAGCGGCGATCCTTGCGAGATGACGCCGATCGTCGAAGACTTCATTTTGCGTCTGCAGGAAGCCTATCCTTCTATATCTATATATAAACAAGACGAAAGAAACAGCACCGTCGAAGCCGCCTCCATGCTCCATGAGCAAGGCAAGAAGGCAAAGAAGCAAAAGAAGAGCATCGATTCCGCGGCCGCCGCGGTCATCTTAAGACGTTATCTCAAAGCCATCGGTCAGATGGACGATTAGGGCGCCGTCGTGGTTTGGGTTGGCGTGGAATACCAACTCGCCGAAGTGTATTCGCTATTGGAAGAGCTCTTGCCATAGGAACCACTGAAAAGGTTCACGGGTTTTCCGGTGCGTTTGGATACGTAGTAATACGTCACGTTGACGAACAAAACCTTTTCTTTCTTGCTGTAGGTGTAGAACAAATAGGCGTTGCTATCGTTGTTCCATGCGTCGATATAGGTTCCGGTCGAAACGTTCTTGATGGACAAATCGATGCTGGCGACGATATTCAAAACCAAGATGGAAATGGTGGTTCCGCCCGTTAACGAATACAAGGTGTTCTTGTTGTAGGTTTTTCCC
>JBGUWA010000226.1:0-5888 GCA_045220635.1 Candidatus Alloenteromonas sp.
TACGCAGATGAATAGCAAAGTTGGAGCGTTTAGAAACAAGGTCACTCCCATGGGCATAGTTGAAAAGAGGGCATTAGGCATCGTTGAACCGAGGAAGCGCGGTGCTCTTGCTGATTAGAAATATGACCCCTGTTTATTGATTATATTTCCCCGTAACTATATAACTTGTTCGCGTTAGGGGGAATTAAACGTTATGGATATCGTAGCAAGGGATAGCCATATCGTGAATCGTTACGACAAGCTCGTCGCCTTCACCAACGGGCCCGAAGTCTTGACCGCCCATTCCGCGGGTAACAATGTCACTTCGCGCTCTGGCACCGAGCCCCGTATCCTCCTCATCGTTTTCATCTCCGCGTTCGCCTTGATCGCGGGAAGCGCCATCTACGCCAGGAAACGCGCCACGAAGCGATAAAACCAACCATCACGAAGCCCTCCACACGGGGGCTTTTTCTCTAGGCGGGAAAAGCGGAAGGACGAAACATCGATGAGGGTGTAAAACTCTCTCGATGGCTTCTGTTTTGGCCTATAAACCCGCCATTTTCCCGTATGCAAATCGGTGCTTTATTAAACCTTCCGAAAGGATTTCAATCCTTTTACTTGTGGCGCTTTTGTGGCGCGGGCGGGCATAATATACGTATGGATAACTGACGATTCTTGTCGTCGAGGAGGTAACTTATGAAAAAAGTCACGAGCGTCTTTCTGTTATTATCGGCGCTGCTATTGAGCTCCTGCGGGTCAATTCCCTTACCCTCTTCAACCAGTTCCTCGAGCAATTCATCTTCGAGTAACGCTTCTTCAAGCGAATCATCCTCGAGCCAAAGCGATTTTTCTCTAAGCAGTTCTTCCGGCGAGGGCACTTCCTCTTCTAGCGAGGATGTCGATTCTTCCAGCGAGGAAACCGCGGAAGTTGCCAAAGTGGTCGGCTTAAACCTCAAAACGAGCGGTCCTACGACCTTCTTCGTCGGCGAGACGTTCTCCGCGCGCGGCTTGGAAGTCGTGGCCAAATACGACGATGGCAGAGAAGAAAACGTCGCGATAAGCAAGCTCGTCTTTTCGGGCATCGACATGGGGAAAGCCGGAAAGCAGACCCTCAAGATTACCTATGAAGGCTTTCAGGTGAGCTATCAGATCACGGTCATCGAGGCGACGGACATCGCCCTAAGTTTTGGAGGCTTTAGCAAAGGGCTCACCCAAAGAGGCGAACCCTCTAGCAGCGCCCTCCCGACATTCGGGATCTATTACGTGGACCAAACGATCGATCTTTCCGTGATTCAAGTACTGCTTTCCTATATCGATCCGGAAACCGGCGCGGCGGCGACCACCCCCTTGTCCTTGGACGACGAGCATGTACGTTTGGAAGATTTTTCCACCAAGCTAGTCGGCACCCACGTCGGCAAGATCACCGTCACCGCCGGAAAGCAAACCGTGGCGCAGACCTTCCCTTATGAAGTCACCAATGCGTTGCCCTTTATCAATCGCAGCGCGCAGGGTCGCTTCATCGAATGCCGCGTGGATTCCGCTTTCGAAGGCATGGCGGGCGCAATCGGTAACGGCACGCATGAAAATGAAAACAAAGGCCATTTCCATGCCTTCAAAACCATCGGGGACGCCCTGTCCTTCCTCTCTTCCGCCTCTCTAGAAGAAAGCGTCATGAAACGCATCTATGTCGCCGCGGGCGAATATGAAGAAAAACTCGATATCGCCATGCCGTTTGTTTCCCTTATCGCCGAAGGCGGGGAGGTGAAGATCCGTTCTAATGACCTCATCGGAAGCCGTTTCCAGCTCGAAAGCAGCGAAGAGACCTATGTCCTCGCCGTTCGCGAAGCGTCGACCAACTTCGCCATGACGGGCATCTCCGTCGTCCACGACGCGAGCGCCCAATCCTCAAGCGGAGATCCTCTCCCCGCGGTCAGTTTGATCTGCCAGGCGGATAAAGCGCGCTTTGAAAACTGCTATTTCGCCGGCGTCGACGAGGCGGTGACCCTTCATTTTGGCAGGAAGCTCTTCGCCAACTGCTCGTTCCTTGGCCGCGACAAGATGATCAAGGGCACGTATGGCGCGGATTTCTTCCAAGGCTGCACCTTCAACGTATTGCCGAATGTTTCCTCTTCGCGATATAGCGTCCTTGCTTTGGCTGGTGCCTCTAGCAAAGGCCAACAGGACTCGTTGGAATTGGCTAGCCGCTTCACGGGCTGCAATTTCACTAGCGGCGATACCCCGGGCTCCTATTGCCTCTCCCAGATCGATTCGGCGTATACATCGATGGATTTCCTCGATTGCTCCGTCGCTTCCTTCTTCGGAGGAAGCAGGGAAGAACTTTTCCCAGACGGCAAATTCTCTAGCCTCATAAGAAGCGTCCATCTCGGCTCCAATAACGCCCTTAACGGCGTAACCCTCGACTCGACGAAAGAGATGGATATCCACGCTTACCGTAACGGCTACGTCTATTTCGCCGAGGACTGGGACGGTCAAATCCATCCCTATTTCAGCGGCAACAAGAACACCTATCTGAACTTCGACGCCTACTCGCGTTCGGACGAAGGACTCCAAACCGTGATGTCGCCGTCTTTGTCCATGGAAGCGGGAAGCGAGGCGAAGGAAATCAATTCCGTCCTCTCCTTGAACCCGGTAGGTGGCATCCATTACGACACGGAGAAAGCCCTGACCGCTTTCGAGAAGGGCAGCACGGTGACCATCCAAGTGCCCAATGGGGCAAGGGTCGATTTCTATTCGTTGATGCCCGCGAACGCGCGTTATACCACCCAGGGTTTCGCCCGCATCCTTGGCGACATCCAGGAAGACATCCTATATATCTATAAAGACGTCGCCCATTTCTACGCGACCGGGAACGAAGGGGAGACGACCACGATGACCTTTTGCGCCGAAGGGCTTGCCTATCTCCGCTACATCGTCATCGTCCCCAACGCCTTGCCTTGCGATTCAATCGAAGACCGAACCTATGAACATGAATCGAAAATGACGAGCATGTTCGTGCGCAACTACCATAACGATTTCCGCAGTAAGTCAAAGGTGACGCTGGAGGACATTTACAGTCAATTCGCCTATAGCATCGGGTACGAATACGAGGAGGATGGCTTCCACCGCGTCACCGACGCCAAGGGACAATATGGTCATACCCATCTCCACACTTCCCTCGCTTACGTCAGTCAATATGTCACCGCTTGGGATGCGTATGATTGGTACGTCATCAATGCGGTCGACGGCGACATCTACTGGGACGTCATGGATCAGTTTATCGGCAAGCCTTCCGAGATCGTCTGGTATAAAGGAACATCGAACCGTTTGGATTTCATCTACTGTACGGACGGCACTTGGGACAAAGGGGAGAAAGCCTGGAAAAAGCGCACGTTCTTTTGGGCTGCCCCGATTTGGCTCAAGGACGCCATTGACCGCTATTACCTCGTCAAAGCGCCGGGAAGCTATGGTTTGGAGGCATGCAACCTCTACGATGGCGACCTCGTAAACCGCGATTTCATTGACGAAACCCACATCGAAGCGACCGGCGACACCCATTCCGCCGTTATGGATTCGCGAGGCTACTTGCAGCTAAGCGGCCAATGCGCTTTCGGCTTCCGCACCAACAAAGATCTTCGCGGTGGCAAGGTGATCGTGAAGGCGACGAAGGGCTCGACCCTTGTCGGTACAGTCAACGACCAAGCCGTCGAATTGACCCCAGCCTCCTATGGCACCCCGGATTTCGACTATTTCGAATTGACCCTTCCAGAAGGGGAGGACGGGACCGTCAAACTCTCCCCAGGGGAAGGCGGAGCATCCCTTGTCAGCTATGAATTAAGGAGCAAATAAGTATGAAAAACCCTAAGATTATCTGCCTTACCATCGCCTTGCTTCTTTCCTCCTGCTCGGGGAAAACGTTCCTTCCGGTCCCTAACGCGGCTGCCATCGTGGGCGAAACCCCCGTCGCTTCGGAAGACGATTCCTTCACGATTTCGGACACGGTTTCCTACGTTTCCCCCTATGGGAGCTATTCGGTGCGCGAAATCAACCAGGCTCTGATCGACGCGATCGTCAACGAGCGCGAGGAAAAGCGCCGCCAAAAAGAGGAAGCGGACGCCGAATTCCAGCAAAACCTCTCCCGTTCGTTCACCGCCGCGCTTAAAATCGGCGCCTCGCTCTATACGAAAGACTACAGCAACATCGCTTCTGACGCGGGCGATTTCGCCGGCTCCGTCATGAAGATGCTCGGTTATGAAGGAGGGGAGTCTTTCCTCAACTGGAATTACAAAATCTACGACGCCATCCAGGAACTATCGAAAAAACTCGATGCGCTTTCGGAACAGATGACCGACATGGAGACCAACCTCACCTCGCGCATCAATTCGCTCTCCACAAGCCTTGAGACCTCGGCCAACCGCATCATCAACGCCATCGTCGACGCCGAGACCAAGACGCGCTTCTCGCAGACCCTTTCCCTCTTCCAAAGCGCGAAGGCGAACTGGGATAGTTTCGTCAACGGGGCCTATGTCCCTCTGCAAAACCGCATCAACGGTTTCATTTCGACGTATACGGAGTACTTCGGGACCTTCTTGGATTCGTGCTACCGCAATCAGGGCACGACGGTGACCCTTTACTATAACGAAGCCGGCGCGATCACCTTCCCGCGCAACGGCACCGATTATGACCTCATGGGCAAGAAGATCGTCAAGGAGGTCGAGGTGCATGTCCCGCTTCCCGCGAAGACGTTCGACCGCTACAACGAAAATAAGGGCAAGGCCTATTACTTGATGGATGTCGACATTTTCCAAGATTTCCTCGAGCAGGGGATGGATGAACGTTTGGCCGAAGACGTCGTCCTTCAATTACGCTTACTCGCTTCCAAGGAAGTCTTTGGCCACGCGGAAAACGTTCGGAATTACTTCGATACCTACCTCAATTTCACCAATTATCTCACCGGCCAATCGATGGAAGGGGTGGACTCCACCAACGCCAAGCCGATCGACGTGTATCTGACATTGCTAGGCTCCGTCTATAACTTCGGTTTCGAGGTCGAAGACGAAGTCGTGGCCATCATCTCGCGTCTAGGCAGGAGCTTCTATAGCGCCTCCATGATCGCCGACATGGCCTCCCTTTTCGCCCGTAACGACACCTATTCCAAAGCCCTCTCCGCCACAGAAGAAGCGGTAGGGAAGGAATTGACCACCGAAGGTAGGATCCATCCTAACGTCGGTCGCAAATTCTATTGTCTCGACGCGGCGACTTATGCCGAATTCTCGGACAAAGAGCTCCTTCTTACCGCGCTTTTCAAGGCCGATAATACCGAAAAACGCGATGGTGTGCAGACCCAAGATAGCGACGATCCGGATTACAAATACGTCGACGGGAGCGCGAAGGTCTATCTCGATGGCGAGGAAATCTCCCTTTCCGCGATCGAGCAGAATTCGCTTTCCTTAAGCGACTTCATGATTATGAAGATCAAATACGCGAACAACATCGCCCCTTTGTATGAAAAGCCGCTGAGCTTTGGGTCCTATATGGTAAGCTACGGCCTCATCAACGACCCCGGCCGCCCCGTCATCTTCTCCGCTTCGGAAATCCTCGTGGATACGATGACCCCGGCCAACGACCCGACCTACGACCTCTATATGATCGGTAACCGCCATAGCGACAATTACGAAGGCGAAATCGCGCCCCTCTATAGCTAAAACCCCGGAGGGGACGATCTAAGCGCGACGCTAAATTCGGCCACCAAGGTTTGCGTGACCGGCCAGGCCGCCTCATTTGATACGCCGCTCTACCAAAGCTCCGATTATATCCTCGGGGCCGGCTATACGTATCAAAGCGGGAGTGATAATTCCTTCTCCCTTAGCATCTACGCTTCCCATCCCGAATACGTCTTCGAGGGCAATAAC
>JBGUWA010000227.1:0-7725 GCA_045220635.1 Candidatus Alloenteromonas sp.
AAGTGGCGTAGGGCATGTTCTTATTCACGAAATCGCTGCATTGATTTAACGCCTGGACGTTGGAATAGATCGTTTCGATGGAACAAAGATCCCCAAGGGTACGGAAACGCGAGGCGTCTTCTTTTGGAACGTAAAGATACAACACGATGTCATCGGCGTATGTGCGCAGGGTTCGGAATCGGATCTCCTTCATCAAGTTATAGCAATCGATGACGACGCCGGCATTGGAATTCACATAAGGCAAAAATGCCATGTCGACCTCGCCTTCAAGCAGTTTGCGCTTCATGTCGGTGATGTCTTTGGTGCTGACGAGGACGATTTCTTTCTGGTCTTTGTAGAAACTCTCCTCATTGATGGGCTTGTATCCGCTTTGCAAAAGCATGCGCGTGAGGGAGATGTAGGTGTTGGAATGCCCTTCCCCAAAATAGGCGATGCGCTTGGTCTCCTCATAGATGACGTCGGAATTGCTTAAGTCTTCTTGATAAGCTTTTGAGGCCTGCATCAATGCTTCATTGACGGGCAAGTAGAACTTGCGGATCAGAATATCGGGATTTTCTTTGATCGCGGCGCGAATCCGTTGTTCCCGTTCGGGGTCGAAAATCGGCAGACCGTTTTCCGCTTTGTATTTACCAATGCGGGAGGCGATTTCAAGGCGCTTCAAAAAGAGGTCTTTGATTTGCTCGTCAACGGAATTGATTTCCTTTCGAAGGAGGTCTAACTCATCGTCCATAGGAACATTATACCGACAAATGGGCGATTCTTATTTCCTCAGTTTTCTGCATGCACGGCCGAGATAGAAGAAATACCAGATATGGGCCAATAGCTCCGCGCCGGCGGCGATGATGGAGATGATGCCCATGACGCGAGCGACTTCTTCGTTGGGGCGAATGAAGGTGGACATCATGTTCATGGCGAACGAAAGCAAGAACAAAACGACCAAGATGCCACGGATGAGACGACCACGAGCCGAGAAGCCTTTTTCGTTAAGGTTGAGGGCAAGGTTCGAGATGGCGGTGAGGATATAGCAAATGACGACGCAGCTAAGGGCGCTATCGACGCTATTAAGGACGGAAACCGTAGAAGATGCCCAAGGCTGTTGGATGAAGCCCAAGGCAATGCGCGCGAGGACCAAAACGATGTTAAGGAAGATTGCCCAAAGGGCATTGGCGAAATTCTTTTCGTCGGGTTTGGCTTGGAATAGACCAATGAGTTGGAAAATGAAAGCCAAGATGGCAAGGAATCCCCCGCCAATGGTCAAATAGGCCGCAGCAAGTGCGGTGACGGAATTCGCGTTGGCGCTTTCGGGAAGGGCAAGCAAAATGGCGGCAGCGAAAACGAGGATGCTGGCAAGTACCTCGAACAATGCTCCGAGAAAGATCTTGACCACACCTTTATGTGCGTGAGGATAAGTCATAAATAACTCCTTGATGAATCTTTTAAATCATGGGTCAACGAGGGTGTTTTCGCAATATCAAAACAAATGTTTTGGTCGCTTTTTCGCGCGTTCATGTCGATATTCCGCATAACGTCGCGAAGGAATTCGGCTGGTTCGGATTCGAAATCAAATCGGGAAATATTGCGGTTTTGCAGGGAAACAAAGAGAAAAGGAGGCATTTTCAGCGCTCCTTTTAAGAGGGTATTTAGAAGTCTTCGATAGCCCGTATTTTTTTGGCAAAGCGCTTATTCAAGGCGATGAAGCAGGGGATGAGAATGGCGATGAGAATTCCGGTGATGATAAGGTAACTGACGAAGCTGTAGTTGGGGAAGATGATGGCCAAGGCAACGAGTGGCCCGCCGAGAACCATGGTGAGACCGAAGTTGATGAACATTGGGATAACGACGCTCGCGGAGTTTTTGACGGCTTCGTTCTCGTTGCTCCATTTTAGTTTTGGATGGTTCAACGCGACCGATAAACCGATGACGGAATTAAGAAGCACATAAATCAAAGGAATCACATAAGCGAAGATGATGTCCCAGATGTTTTCGTGACGGAAGATGACGGCGATGGTGGACGCGATGAGGGCGGCCGGGATCGTCAAGATCCAGGCAAAGCGAAGTTTCGCCCACATGTATTTCTTATAATCCACGGGCAAGGACTTGATGATCCAAAATGTTTTGCCTTCCATGTTGATGGAGCCAGTCGTGGGGTTGCCGATGCCGATGATAAACATGACGGTGGCAATGAAAATGGGGATGACGCTAGCACGGATGACCTCGGCGGCTTGGGGGTCCGTGACTTTGCTGGCGGATTGGGACATGATGACAAGGAAAACGACCGAGCCGACGATTGCCATGACCGAACCCATGATGGAGTTGATGAAGAACATCTTCGAGTTGACCATACGTTTGAACTCGAGTCCAAGAAGCACCTTGTCTTGCCCTTTGGTTTTGAGATCCTTCCGGACATAGGCCTTCTTCATCGAAATGGAGGAGACGATTTCGTGGAGCCGATCGTAGAAAACGGCAAGGAACAAGACCGTCAATGCCGCGACGACGATATTGACTCCCGCATAGACGAGTAGGAGCAGTCTTTGGCCTTCGTTCACGATGGACATCTCTGCCAAAATGTAGGAGGGGTTAATCCACTTCAAGACGTTGCCAATGGAACTAAATCCGGCGGTGGCCTGGTCTTCTTTGAGGCGACTAAGGACCACGCTCATGACCGTTAGGCCAATGATGAACAACGTGAAGATGACGACGAAGACGATGTTGGCCGACTTAAAGCGTGCCGTGGCCATGGTGACAAGCAAGGAAACGAGCACGGCGATGGCGATGGGCACAATGGGCAAAGTGAACGCGACCAATAAGGCGATGAAAAACGCCGGCAAGTTATTCGCAAGGGCGATTTGCATGATGCCATGAGGCAACAAAACGAGGACGGAGAAGAGAAGCTCGACGAGATATAACGTAATGATTTTCGAAGCGACGACGTCTCTTTTGCGAATCGGCATAGCGGACAGCATGTCGTAGTCTTCGCCGATATATATTCCTCGGGCTTGGCTTATCGTGGACATGAAGATGAACGAGCAGGAAATGCCCGCGAAGAAATTGATTGCCGCAGCGGAATCGATGCTTGCTTTGATGTACGAGGGGATAATGAGCCAAGAATAAAGGCAAGACATACCGGCCATCAAAAGGCCGATGAGCAGGCCAAAATACAAAATGGGCGTTTGTCTCGGCTTTCTGCCTTTCGAACTAAAGGAAGAAAGAACCTTGGTGAGCTCGATTTTGACTAAAGACAAAAGATTACTCTTCATCGAACAACTCCATGAACTTCTCTTCAAGCGATTCGCCGCCCTTGACTTCTTCGGTCGTGCCTTGGGCGATGATCTTGCCTTTCTTGATGATGGCGACTTTGTTGCAGAACTTCTCGACGACTTCGAGGACGTGGCTCGAGAAAAGGATCATCGTGCCTTCTTTGCAGAGCTCTTTCATCACTTCCTTCAGGTCGAACGAAGCCTTGGGGTCAAGACCGACGAAGGGTTCGTCGAGAACCATTAGTTTCGGTTTATGGACGATGGCGGCGATGATTTGAATCTTTTGTTTCATGCCGTGCGAATAGGTCTTGATGGGGTTACCTAAATCGCCTTCAATGCCAAACATCGTCGCGTACTTGTGGATGAGTTCGTTTTTCTCGGGGCCGATTTTGAAGACATTGCAAATGAAATCCAGATAGGCGATGCCCGTCATGAATTCATAGACGTCGGGGTTATCGGGAACATAAGCGAGCTGACTCTTGAAGCGAATCGGGTCATCTTTGAGGTTGAGGTCGTTGAAAATGATCTCGCCTTCATCGTAGCCATGAATTCCCACGATGCATTTGATGGTGGTGGATTTGCCTGCGCCGTTAGGACCGATGAAGCCATAAATATCGCCATCTTCAATCTCTAGATTGACGTTATCAATGGCTTTGACGTTGCTGTTGCGGTACGTCTTGCTTAGATTCTTTACACTTAACATAGAAAAACCTCTGCTCAATATGATAATGAATGCAAAGTTAAATTAGAACCTTATTATAAATAATAATATGGATAAGCAGATGCGTTTCATCTTGGCTCTATGTTCCGATGCGTTGCTCGTCGGTCTTTCTGCTTTTGGCGTATTTTCCACCGTCTTTGGCTTCAATTTCATGGCCAATCTAGAACGTCTAACGGCAGCGCCGTTCTTCGTCACATTCACGGGATTAAGCAACGCCGCGATGGGTCTTATTGCCTTAGTTTGTTTCATCGTGCGTCTTCTTCACAAAAATGCCGCGCTACCTTCTTGGCTTTTCGTTACCCGTCTTGCCGGGACCGCAGCCATTTCCATCACCATGCTCATCACGGCGGCATATCTTGCCCCAAGCGTCGGCGAAGAGTGGTGGAGGCTATATATCAATGCAAGCCTCTTCAACCATTTCTTCACGCCCGCTTGGTCCATCGCGAGCTTCATGCTTTTCGAAGAACGCAGCAAGCTCTGCTACACATATTGTTTCTTCTCCATGATTCCGATGGCGGCATATGGGGCGTTTTATCTGATTCGCGCCTACACGCACGTTGACCCCTCGGGAAGCATCGACCTTTATTACGATATCTATGGCTTGGCCCGTTGGGGGTTAGGCGGAACGATTGGCTTAATGCTTGCTTTCCTTGCCTTGGATTTTGGCTTAACTTCGCTTCTTTACCTACAAAATCACTGCAAAAAGCCTACGGATTGCCAAACAAACGTAGAGTAATCGTTTCCTTTTTTTCCTAACTTCGTCCTCACTCGTTTCCGATATAATAGATTTAAAGGAAATCGTTATGTGGATTTGCATCGCTCTTATTGGGCTAGGCGCAGTGGGTCTGGTTTTCTATTTACTGGAGAAATGCCGGAACTACTCCCTCAAAGGCGTCTTAATCAAATTCGTCGTTTCGTTGCTTTTCGTTGCCGTGGCGGGGGTATCCTCGTATCTCAACCAAGGCCATATCATCAATCCGTTTATCCTCATCGGGCTGGTGCTTGGCTTAAGCGGCGACCTCTGGCTTGATTTGAAATACGTCTACCCCAAGGATGACAAGCTTTATACCTATGCCGGCTTCACCGTCTTTGGCGTGGGTCACATCCTTTTCATCACGGGCATGTTCCTTGAATTCTTTGGGCAAGCCAATCCATTGTACATCATCCTCCCGATTGTCGGAGCGGTGGTGGGCGGCATCGCCAATTTGCTTTTGGCCAAACCGTTGAAGTTAGACTTCGGTTCTTTGAAAATCATCGTGTTCGTCTATTCGTTAATGCTTTTTAGCCTCCCCTTATGCGCGCTAAGCCTTTGCATCTTGCATTCGTTCCAGAACGTGCCGTTGATCATGCTTTTCGTCGGCGGGCTCCTATTTGCCATTTCCGATTTAGTCTTAAGCCAAACTTATTTTGGCAAAGGCCACGAGAAGCCGCTTGATTTCATTTTGAATTACCTGACGTATTATTCTGCCCAATTCGTCATCGCATTCTCCTTGTTCTTTCTATAAATAGAAATTCCTTGAAACACTGCATTTTCGACTATTTTTTGTCGCGGATCTTGTTGACAAGTACACTTGGCAAATACTAGGATGTATATGACAAGTTAACTTGGCAAAGGAGACAAATATGGAAAAGAATGAAATCTTGGCGCAAGCCCAGCAAGAAAACAAAGGGGCGGATCTCGCCGACTTGGAGGCGCAGAGGAGGGGAGCGTATTTCGCTTATCTCGTTGGCGTCTTTCTCATCATCATTTGGGATATCGTCGAAGGCATCGTCTATCATCGCGTGAACTTTGGAGGCAATATGGTCCTATGCGCGATGGCTTTCTCAGCCTTCCTTATCAAATTCATCACCTTGAAGAAAAAGCATGAGCTCGTCGTCTGTCTCCTTTATGGAACAGGAATGATCGCCTTCTTGGTTTTATGGATTCTTCAACTCGTGGGGGTGATGGCGTAATGAACGAGACATTGAAACTCAACAATCGCGTTGCCGAAACGAGAAAGCAGAAGGGTCTTTCGCAAGCCGATCTTGCCAAGCTTGTCGGCGTTTCCCGAAATACCATCAGTTCCATCGAAACCGGACAATTCGAACCATCGGCGAAACTGGCGTTGCTTCTTTGCGTCGCCCTTGATAAAACTTTCGAAGATCTCTTCTATTTCTAAGGAGGTTCCCATGGCCAGCACGCAAGATTATTTGGATTACGTTTTGGAGAATCTACGCAACCTCGATGGCATAACGTGCAAACGGATGATGGGCGAATACTTGCTCTATTATCGGGGTACCCTTTTCGGTGGCGTTTACGATAACCGCTTCCTTGTTAAGAAAACGAAGTCTCTCGAAGACAAAGGGTTAAGGGAAGTCATTCCTTATCCTGGCGCGAAGGCGATGCTTCTCGTCGACAGCGAATCCCCAAGCGAAATCGAGGAACTTGTTCTTGCCGTTTCGGCGGATTTGGCTGCAAAAGCCTGATATTTTGGTAAACGAAGGGAGTTTTATGAACGATTCCACGAAGAAAACAAACGATAATCTCGTTCGATTTTGGGATGAGGCAATTGCCTTAAGCGAAGAAGATAAGAAACAACTTCAAAGTGAGCAGGAGCGTGATTACAAGGCGCTTGTTCCTTCCGAAAAACTGTTGGTCGCGGCGCAAGGACTAGGCAAGTGCCACCGCGTTTTGGATTATGGTTGTGGCTCTGGCTGGGCGAGTTTTGTCATTGCCGACGCGGGTTGCCTCAATATCGATGCGGTGGACTTAGGGGAAAACATCATCGCGGCCTTATCTTTTTATGCCGAACTCTATGGCCTATCGAAAAATATTCATCCCAAAGTCATTGATCCCGATTGGCTCAGCTCGGTTCCCTCGGAAACTTATGATGGCTTGATCTGCAGCAACGTTTTGGACGTCGTTCCTTTAGAAACTTCCGAGGCAATCATTAAAGAGATGGCGCGCATTGTCACCGCGAACGCTTCAATCGTCATCGGATTAAACTTCTATCTTTCTCCCGAAATGGCGGAAGCGCGCGACATGGAACTTGTTGAGGGCAGATATTTATTCGTAAACGGCGTTCTTCGTTTAGTTAGTCGCAGCGATGAGGACTGGATTGAGGCCTTTGCTCCTTATTTCAACGTTGAGAAGCTCGACCATTTCGCTTGGCCGGGTGAGCAAAAAGAAACCAGGCGTCTTTTCTTGCTGAAAAAGAAATAAGGCCAGAAACGCTTCGCGGTCTTACCTTAGAATTTCACGTCGAGATGACGATTCGCTCCGATCAGATTCATGAAGGAGTGGTTTCGTTTTAGTATCATGAACAGGATATAGCCTACCGCCAAAGCGATTAACTCGTCTAAGGCGACCCAACCCATGCAAGCCCAGATGGGAAGATTATCGAGATTGAAGAGGAAATAGATTTCCGAACCCACGATAAAGCCGTTGATGATGACGGGCCAAAGCGCGGCGACAACGCCGTTTTGGGCGATGCGTCGGACGATGGGACTACGTGAAGTGAGCTGCTTTTCTTCGGGGATGAGCGATTTTACAACAAACCTTTCTCTTTTAAATCCATTTCACACGCCTCTACCGAGGTGAATAACGTCGCATGGATGCCAAGGCTTTTCGCGACTTCGATGTTCCGGGCGTTGTCGTCATAAAAATAGACTTGATCCGGCGAAAGGTTTAACGCATCAAGGACATAGAGAAACGCTTCGGGCGTAGGTTTGACAAGACGCATCTCATTGCTTAGGAACAAACCATCA
>JBGUWA010000228.1:0-3124 GCA_045220635.1 Candidatus Alloenteromonas sp.
GAAGGACGACGAAACAGTCTTCGCCCATCGCGCAGAGTTCCCGGCTAAGGGAACCGATGACGTCGGCTAAGCCACCGGTTTTACAGAGGGGGTTGGCCTCCGAAGCGACCATCGCGATCGTCATAGGATGGCTCCTTGATGGACGTATAGCGGATCCTTGGGTTTGCCCTTGATGGTATGCCCTCTTTCGATGATGCAATACTTGTCGAGCAACGCGTTTTCGATGATCGCGCCTTCGTTGATGCGAACCGAGGAGAAGATGATCGAGTTCTTGACCACCGCGCCTTTGCCGATTTGGACGTTACGGGCGATGATGGAGTTGACGACCTTGCCTTCGATGCGGGCGCCGTTGGAGACGAAGGAGTTGCGGACGTCGCTGGCTTCGCCATAAAGGGCAGGTGGCGTATCGTGGGTCAAGGTGTAGATGGGCCAATCGGGGAAGAAGAGTTGATCGGCTTTGCGGCGATCGAGGATGTCGAGGGAGTAATCCATGTAGTGCTCGAAGGAATCCACGGAAAGGACGGTGCCGTCGAAATAATCGACGTTGATGCCCACCGCTTCTTCGGCGAAGGCCGCGAAGAGCATCGAGAAGAGATCCTGCTCGGGGTGGAGCGGGCGGTACTTGCGAATGATATTGAGTAAGGTCGGGCGGTTAATGATGATGATGTCTAACGCCACGGCGCGCTGGGTCCCGAACTGACCGGCGTTGATGGAGAAGCCGGTGAGCTTGCCTTGCGGGTCGAATTCCAAGACCTTGGCGCCACGCCAATGGGTCTTGAGGTTGCGCTGCTGCGAGGCGATGATGGTCAATTGACGTTCTTCCTGGACGTGAGCCTGGATATAGGGGCGCAAATCCATGGAGACGAGGAGGTGCGACGGGACGATGACGAGGTACTGCGAGCTGGTGTCATAGAGGAGCCAATCATTCTCGAGGAGGTTGTTGACGTCGGTGTTCAGACGCGGATCGAGGTGACCCGGTTCGTTATAGAGGATGCGTTGCTGGCCGATTTTGGTGTTGATGACCCAAGAGTTCATCGAGCCGAGGTGCTTCAAGATGGAACGTTGATGGTCTTTGACCAAAAGGCCGACTTGGCTGATGCCCGAGTTGCAAAGGTTCGAAAGGGCGAAATCGCAGAAGGCGTAACGGCCAAGGAAGGACGTGGAGCCTAACGGGCGAGCCGAAGTCAATGGTTCGATGGTCGGTTCGGTATGGAAATTGACGAGTCCGGTGACGTTTTTCATTTGCTGACCCTCCCTCCGGCGTAGAGAACGATGCCGTCTCTGGCGGCGTTGACCTCATCGCCTTTATGGACGATTTCGTTGGGACCGACGAGCGCGTCGTAGACTTTGGCTCCGGCGCGGACGTGGCAACCATTCATGAGCACGCAGTTGTAGCATTCGGCGCCTTCGTCGACGATGACGTCGCTGGAAATGACGCAGTGGTCGACTTTGCCGCGGATGTTGGCGCCCTGATTGATCAAGCAATCGCGGACGACGGCGGTCGAGCCGATGTATTGCGGAGTGCAATGGTTATCTTCGGAATAGATGTGGGCGGTATTCTGGATGGAATAGAGATTGATTTCGGGGTCGCCCGTGAGCAAGAGGTCCATGTTGGCTTCGTGCAACGAAGAGAGCGTTCCGACGTCTTTCCAATAGCCCTGATAACGGAAGGCGAGCAAACGTTTGTCGCGGGCGATCATCGCGGGGATGACGTCGTGACCGAAATCGTGTCCGGATTTCTCTTTGTTCGCGTCGGCCTTGAGGTATTTCTTCAAGACGGCATAGGTGAAGATGTAGATACCCATCGAGGCCAAGTTTCCCTTGGGTACTTTCGGTTTTTCCTTGAAACCGATGATGAAGCTGCGTTCGTCGGTTTCGCAAATGCCAAAGCGCGGAGCTTCCGCGATGGGGACTTCGCGAACGGCGACGGTGCAATCCGCTTTGTTGCGGATGTGGGATTGCAACATCTGGTCAAACGTCGTCGCGTAGATGTGGTCGCCCGAAAGGATCAAGACATATTCGGGGTTGACCTCATCGAGCCAGTCCAAGTTCTGGTAGATGGCGTCGGCGGTGCCGCGGTACCAGGTCTGCCCTTCTTCGGTTTGTTTCGGCGAAAGGACGCTGGTCAAGCAGTTGACGCCGTTGAGGCCCCAGTTTTTGCCATTCCCGATGTAGGAATTGAGGGCGCTGCTCTCATACTGAGTCAGAACCCCGACGTGGGTGATGCCAGAGTTGGCGCAATTGGATAATGGAAAGTCAATAATACGGTATTTCCCGCCATAGCTAACGGCCGGTTTGGCGAGCTTCTTGGTCAGCGCGCCCAAACGGGTTCCTTTGCCTCCGGCGAGAATCATCGCGGCAAGTTTTACAGCCATACGAAATCCTCCTGAGGATATTCTACCTTATTATGGATTGACAAAAACTATGTTTTGTCCTCGTGAATCGGTTATTTATCCCAAAACATCGCTTTTGAAGAAGATTCGAGGGCTAAAACGGGAAAAACGCCAATCAACAGGATGGTCGTGTGACAATGAAAACGAAAGGAAAATCCGAAGCGTTTTAAGTGTTTTTGGCGTTTGCGTTTTTCGTTAAGGAAACGCCCCACAAAGACGGGTGCAAACGAAAAGTGTTTGCTCTCCTCTTGCGTGCGTGTTATATTACGTACCGCTTCACAGCGTGGAGGTGAGTATATGTCCAGAAAATGCCCCGTCAGCGGCAAAGGCCCGACCAGCGGAAACACCCGTAGCCACTCTCTCAGAGCTACCCGTCGTCGTTGGAACGTCAATCTTCAGAAGCGTAAAGTCCTTATCGATGGCGAAGTCGTCGTGATCAGGATGTCCAACCGTGCCTATCGCACTCTGAAGAAATCCAAAGCTGCCGAATAAGTCAGCACCAAAACAAGAAAAGAATCGGCCCTGAGCCGATTTTTTCATATCACCGATAGCAACAAGACGATAAGTCCAATCGAGATCAATAACGTCATCAATCCCGATAAAAGGATGAGGATCCACTGCGTGAACGCCAACGGGAACGGACGGGGGCGAGAGGTCGTGATCGCGCCATCTTCGTCGATGACCGCGTCAAGCTTCGTCCATTTGGATAAGCGCGGGTTCGCCAAGGCGAT
>JBGUWA010000229.1:0-8651 GCA_045220635.1 Candidatus Alloenteromonas sp.
CGCATTCCACGTTATCGAAGCCAAGGAAACCCATGGAGCTTACGGCCCAGGAATTATAGAAGTTGTTGTTGAGCCTTCGGGGAGAACGGGTCCAATAGGAGCCTTGGTTCGCATAAGCGTTCTTCGTGTCGGAGAAGGCCCCTTTCGCCCGCGCCCAGTCGGTGGTTTTGGCGTAGCGGGTATTGGAGGAACCGTCCGAGGTCGAGAAACCATAGTCGGCGTTGATGTAGTCTTGATAGCTTGGCAAGAAGATCTTGTCCTGCGTGTTTTCGCAGCAATACGTGTTGTACTCGCTGTGGGTGGTTTCGGGGCTATTGTCGACCTCGGTGGTGAGAATATAAGAACGGTCCAAGGCAAAGGCGGAGTTAAGGAAATCGCCATTTAGCCACGCGCGGATATCGCTGTGCTCGTAGTTATTGGGAAGAGTCCAATAAGGTTCGGTTTCGCGGACTTCCTGCAAGTGGTAATAGCAACTGACGTCGAGAAGTAACGAGGACAATACAAAGTATTCGCCGTCGCTTTTTGAGAGTACGTTCCAGGTGATGGGCTCGCATTTGAACCAATAGGTGGTTCCTTCGACGATCTGCGTGCCGTTATCGAACTTATAGGATTTGCCATAAGGCGCGGCTATGGTCTTGGCGTAATAGGCCTGATCGTAGAAATACCAACCATTGGACGAGGGCGAGGTCAAGGCGTTAAGCGAAGAGATCAAGGTAGCGTCGCGGACGTTCTTTTGCGGATATAGGCCATAGGTCAGCGTCTTGCCATCGGAGGAAACCTTTGGGGTCATGCCATATTTCGCCGCGGCATCTTCGTCAGCAAGGAAGCGACCGGACAAGGAATAGTCGCTCGTGGGCATGGCGAAGGTATAGGTCGACTCCGTGCTGACCTTGGTTTGCTCATGATACCAAGCATCGAACTTGTAACCGAACTTAGGCGTGGCCACGACGGTGATGGATTCGTCGGAATACCCGCTTCCCGAAGTGACGGCCACCGTGCCTTTTGAGGCGTCTTCGCTGGTGACGGTAAGGGTGTTCAGAATCGCCCTCCAACGCGCAAAAAGAGTCAAATTCCCCGCAGTTCCCGCCTCAATTCCGAATATTTGGGTACCGTTCGCGTCAAACCAGCCCACGAATTCGTAGCCGGTTTTCTTCGGGGAAGCGAAGGTTAAAGTCGTACCCGGACCATAGGAGGAGGGATTGCTTGGGTCGTTCGTGCCGCCATCGAGGTCATAGGTGATCGAAAAGCTCGTCTCGCCTTGGGACGTAACGTCGTAAGGGGAGGAATTGCCCGCATGCGAAGAAGGGCTTGCCGCACTGGAACTTGGTTCGCTGGAATTAACGGAGCTCAAAGCGTCGCTGCTTTCTTGCGAGCTAACGCCACAAGCGGATAACCCAAACGTGGCGGTGAGCAAAACGGCGAAAAGGACTTTCTTCTTCATGGAATCTCCTCGGCAAACCTTTTTCTGCGTGGTTTCGTCATTTTTTGGACGGCACTATTGTATAACGTGGTCACGAAAAAGATTATTCGAAATCATCGATTCGGAATCGCAAACGCGAATCGGTGGCCAACGGACGCTTGCTTACTCTTGGCTCAACTTTTTGGCGACTTGGTCGAGCCTTTCGATCGTGCCAAGGATGTCCTCTTCGGTGGAATTGGCGTTGATCAAGCACATGCGAATGGTCTTCACGTCGCGTAGCTTGGTCGTCACGATATAGGCATAGCCGGTCTTATTGATTTCCTTGGTGATGTTCACGTTAAGCTCATTCAGCTCTTCGAGGCTCTTGCCTTCGACGACGTAACGGAAGTTGATCGTGCCGCAGCTTGGCTTGGAGACGATTTCCCAGTTGGGACGCTTCTCGAGTTCGCGCTGCACCAACTTGGCGTTATGGAAGGAATATTCGATCATCTCCTCAAGCAGACGAACCCCCGTCGCCTGGACCGTGAACCAAAGCTTGATCGCGCGCTGCGGGCGGCTCATCTCAGGACCCTTATCCCAGCCATCGATATGGTCGGAAGAGGCCACGTCATCGAGATATTCCGGATGCTCGATAAAGGCGTCGAGCAAGGTCTGTCGGTCCTTGACCAAAAGGGTCGAGCAGGAATAGGTCTGCATCAGCCACTTATGGGTATCCCAGGTCAAGGAATCGGATTTCTCGATGCCTTTGGAAAGGTTACGGTAAATCGGGGAGATCAAGGAAGAACCGCCGAACGCCCCGTCGACATGGAACCAAAGGTTGTATTTCTTCGCGATGTCGCCGATGTCGGACAAGGGGTCGATCGTGCCCGTATTGGTCGTGCCGATCGTGCCGATGACCAGGAACGGGATCTTTCCTTCGCTTTTGTCTTTGATGATGGCCTCTTCTAACGCCTTGACGTCCATCTTGAAGTCTTCGTCCGAAGGCAAGATGACGATTTGGTCCTGCCGGAAGCCTAACATACGTAGGTCTTTTCTCACTGAACTATGGGTTTGGTCGGACAAATAGGCGACGCCTTTGGGAATGTCATATTCGCCAAGCTTGTTGGTGCGGGCGACGATGATCGCGGAAAGGTTGGAGATGGAGCCGCCCGAAAGGAAGACGCCACCGCTGGTTTCTTCCGGGTACCCCGCGTAAGAAGCCATCCAGGCGCACATCTTCTCTTCGATCATGCCACCGCATGGGGAAAGGCTATAGGAGCCGGCGTTGCAGTTATAGATGTCGGTCAAAATCGAGCCGGCGATGGAATAAGGGGAAACCGCGGAAGCCACGAAAGAAAAGAAACGCGGATGCTGAAGAATGGCCTGCTTGGTGAAGACGTACTTCATCAGCTCCTCTTCCACTTCCACCGCGTTACGACCCACCTCGGGGATGCCGATCTTCTCGAATTCCTTGATTTGCTCTTCACTCGGCTCCGCGAAAATGGGGCGGTCGCGGATTTCCAAGCAGGAATCGATGACTTCGTAAAGGCGCCGCTCAAGCGAAACGAGCTGGCGGTTGAACTCCTCGATGTTTTGCTGGCTGAACTTAAGGCGATCAAACATAAGAAGACCTCCCAATCGAAATAAAAGAACCTATGGTTGTTGCTTGTTTCGATTATAGCAAACAGGGTCTTTCAATCCTATGCCTAGACGCGCGAATAACCCCGAATAACGCTTCAAGATGCTCTCATCCAAGTCATGGGTGACGAGGATGCGGGTATGCCGATGTGGCTTCGAGCTGTCGTTGAGTTTCTCAAATGGCGGTTGACTGGGAACGAGCCCTTGCCCTCATACGCGTGTTGCACCATTGTTGCACACGCAGGTATATAATTTGGGGTAAAGATCCGAAATAGCGCGCTTTTTATGTATGAAAAAGCCACGCCAATTAGGAGGTATCTTATGAACAAAAAGACGTTCCGCCTCGCTCCGCTTAGCCTACTCGCGATCCTTTCCGTCGCCTGCGTGACGCAACCGCAACCCTATTCCGGAAGCTCCCAGGAACCTTCGAGCCAACCCTCTGCTTCCACCAGTGCCAGCGAGCCGGCTCCCGCCTCTTCGACGAGCAGCCAGGAAACCCCCGTGTCATCGTCTTCTTCGGAGGAAGTTCCCGAAGCCCAATGCGTCGCGTTGAAGATCAAAAGCCCCGGAACCTCCGTCTTCTATATCGGCGAACCCTTCAACGCCGCCGGACTCAAGGTCGAAGGAACGTTCGAAGATGGCACCGTCAGCCCCATCCCCAACGAAAGGCTCGTCTTCTCGGGCATCAACATGGGGAAAGAAGGCGTGTATGACGTGAAGGTGTCCTACCAAGCCGCCAGCGCAACCTACCCCGTTCGCGTCTACCGCATTAGCGACGTCAAGATCGTCGCCGAACGCTTCGAGGATCATACCGACACCAAGGGATTGGACGCCAGCCAACATACCCACATCCCCACCGTCGCCTTCCTAAACGGGGAGTTGGATTTGGGCAACCTCGTCATCGAAGCCTCTTCGCGCTGCACCACCGAAATCGAGCCCGTGCCCCTGATTTTCAATCCCTTTGACGGTCACGTCACCATCGTCAATTTCGACAAGAATACCCTTGGCCCCCAAAAGCCCACCATTCGTTTTGAATGCGGCGACGCCAAGGCGGAATACCAGTTCGACGTCAACGTCACCAACGCCTTGCCCTACATCAACCGTTCGGGCAAAGGCCGCTTCATCGAATGCCGCATCGACCCCAATTACGCCGGCGCCGCGGGCGAAATTAACGCAGGAACCCATACCCTGGACGGCTCGGAAAAAAGCTTCCACCACGTCTTTGCCAGCATCACCCAGGCCTTGGATTACCTTGGCCACTTCACCCTCGACCCCGATGTCGTCAAGCGCATCTACCTCGCCGACGGCACCTATAACGAGAAACTCGACATCACCTTGCCCCATACCGAAATCTACGGCAACCTGAATGATCCCCATAAAGTCATCATCCAAGGTTCCGACGTCATCGGGTCAAGGCCATACCTAGACAAGGCGATCCAGTCTTATGTCATCGCCATCAGGGAAACCGCGAACGATTGCTACCTCAAGAACCTCCATATCGTCCACACCGCGAGCCAAGACCCCTCCAAAGACGTCGCCGGCGTCGCGCTTATCGCCCAAGCCGACCACTTCATCTCCGAGGGCAACACCATCGCGGGTTTGGACCAAGCCATCATCCTTGGCCGCGACCGTTATTACTTCAATGGCAACGACATCACCGGCAGAAGCAAAATGGTCGATGACGCCGCCTCGGGCATCGTCCGCTTCAAGGATTGCGTCTTCCATTCCTTGCCCACCATCAAGCAAGAAAGGGATGTCATGTTCGACTTCCCCAACGCTTCAGGAGGCGGCTCTCGCGGCGCGGCGATCGTCGGCGCGCGGTTTGAAAACGTGCAATTCCTCAAAGACGACCGCGCCGTCGACGATACCTACGCGATCATGGCGGTCTCTTCTCCCTACGTCTCCGTCGAGCTCCATGGCGTGACCGAGGCCAAATCGCATCTAGGCAACAGCAGGGAAACGCAGTTCCTCTATGGCAACCTGAACCCGGAACTAGAAACCATCAAAATCCGTTCCAAAGGAACGATTCGCCACGTCGAATATCCAAAGCCGCCCGAAAATCCCATCAACCTCTGGTCGGTGGAAAATGGCCGTGGCCACTTCGCCGAGAAATGGAATGGCGAACCAAGCGCGCCTTACGCCAGCAACGATCACCTCTACGTCGCCTTCGATGGCTTCCATCATACCGGCGATGGCTTGCAAACCGTCATTTCCCATAATTTGAACCTCGAGGCCAGCGAGGAGAAAGTCGACGTCAATAGCGTCCTTTCCCTCTACCCCATCGGCGGCATCCATTATGACGAGGAAAAGCACGCGACCTTTCTGGGCAAGGGCAGCAAATTCACCATCAAAGCCCAGGCGGGAAGCATCCTCTACGCCCAAACGATCCTGCCCCAGGAAGCCCAATTCTATTGCACGGGCTTAGGCATGCTCGACGAGGCCGACCCCGACAACGTCACCTATAACCGCATCAACCGTCCGGTCTATACCTATCGCTGCGTGGGCAACGCCGGGGAGATCAAGGACTACGTTTTCGAAGCCCTCGGCGATTGCTACGTCAAGCTCGTCACCATCGTGCCCGAGGCCATGGAGATGACGTATTGGAACTCGGGCAAATACGAATACCGGGCCAAACCGACCGACTTCTTCTTCCGCAACCTCAACTTCCGCTTCGATCATTACAAGAAGCTTTATTATCACACCATCTTCGACAATGTCATGAAGAACTTCTGCCTCCAGTTCGATGACGACGGGTACTGCGCCGTCATCAACACGCAGCAGGGATACCACAAATCCCGCTGCCGCATGACCGTCTGGGGTGGCGGGCGATTCCCCATCGATACGGATACCGACGATGACGTCGACTGGCTGTGGGCGGAAAAGTTCTCCTACATCAATTCGATCCGTGACTACTATTACTACGAAGGCTATGGCGATTCCGGCTGGAACGGCATCGATGTCTTCTACATGTACGACAAGAAAGAATACGACGAAGAAGAGGCCCGCACGGATTATTTGGATGGCGATTACGATTGCTTCGAGCCATACGAATACCAATTCTTCTTCGATATCGCCGACGAACCGTCTTTCGAGCAGAACTACTATGACAATCAGGACTATAGCCGCGGCAAGCAGACCCTTTCCTGGGCCAGCACCTACGATGGCGACATCCCCGACGCGAGCTTCCTCGGCTCCGACCGGGCGGATACCGCCTATGACCCCGCGGAATGGTCCGGCAACTATCGTTATAACCACGCCGCCGGCTTGGTGCGTACCCCCGAAGGCGGAAGGGCGTACAACGACCAGATGAGCGGCGGTCTTGCTTTGCAAGGCAGCGCCTACCTCAATTGCTATGTCGGCGCCGACTACGATAACGAGCAGAAAGTCACCTTCAAGGTCGCCAAAGGGCATCGCTTGCAGGTCGAAGTCCTCGGCGGACAAGAACCGACGAGCTTCATCCTCGATACGCCTTCGGCCAATTCGGGCGAAGAATACGACTACCTCCCCTTCCCCCTCGAGCACTCCTGGGCCGTCGATCAGCAAGGGAGGAATTACCGCTTCAACGTCCGCCCCGTCGACGGAGGAAACCTCACCCTCCTCTCCTATGACATCACTTCCAAGGAGTAAACAGCCATGAAAAGCAACAAAATCAAAAGAAATTGCCTCTTCGCGACCCTTGCGTTGATCCTTTCTTCCTGCGGCACCGGCGATCCGGTGCTCAACCATAACCCCTATCTGGCGGGCGAAGGCGAAGACCCGACCCAAGACTCCTTCACCTTGGAGGACACCATCTCCTACAAAGACCCCTACAAGGACATGTCGATCCGCGACATCAACGCCGACGTCGTCGATTGCATCCGCCAGGACCGCGAAGAAAAGAACCGGCAACGCCAAGAGGACAAAGCCGCCTTCCAGAACAACGCGATCCGCGCCCTTTCCAGCGCCGCTTCCATCGGCACCGCCCTCTACACGAAAAACTACTCCTCCATCTCCCCCGAATCGATCCAAGAGCTCTCGGGAAGCGCCATGGTGATGCTTGGCTTTGACGAAGGCAACAGCATGTTCAGCTTCAGCACCAAGGTGCTTAACGCCTTGCAAAACATCCAAAAGAAGCTCGACCAGATCTCCGAGCAGATCGCCGACATGGAAATCAACCTCGTCGACCACATCAACAACCTTTCCAAAAACCTCCAGACCGCGACCAACGAGATCCTTAACGCCGTCGCCGACTCCGAAGTGAGGACGCGTTTCTCCAACTCGCTCACCTTCTTCCAAGCCGCCAAGAGCAACTGGGATCATTTCGTCACCTCGACGTATGTGCCCTTGCAGAACATGTGCAACGACTTCTTGGCCACCTACACCAACTACTTCGGCGAATTCCTCGACCGTTGCTACCTCGAAAAGGGCGTCTTCGTGCCCGTTTACTATTCGGTGAACGGCACGGTCACCTTGCCCCGCGGCCAAATCGATTTCGACATCAACGGGCAAAAGATCGCCAAGACGAAGCACATCTTCGTTCCCCTTGCCGAAAGCGCCTTCAACAAGATGAACACCCTCAGCGGCGCGGCCTATAACCTCATCGACCTCGACATGCTGCAGGATTATCTCGACGCCGGCATGGACAAAGACGACGCCAAGGACGTGATCATGCAGCTTCGCCTTAACGCCGCGAAGAGCTACTTCAAGGATTCCGCGGCCATCCAAAGCTATTTCAACGCCTACCTCAACTTCGGCGAGGCCCTGACGGGGCTTACCCTCGAAGGCGTGGACGCCTCCAACATGAGTCCCATCGACGTCTACCACTCCTTGCTCTCCTCCGTCTATAACTTCGGCTTCGAGACCGAAGAAGAGATCATCGCCCTCGTCGCCAAGATGGCCCGCGTCTACTATAGCGCCTCCTACATCAACGACATGGCCCGCTTGTTCTCGGGTTCCAACATCTACGAAGATCGCTTCATCCTCATCGAGGACCAGATCGTCAAAGGCTTGACCACCAAAGGCATCGTCAAGCCCAACGTCGGCGCGAAGTTCTTCTCCTACGACGTCGACTCCTACGTCGAATTCGAGCAACACGAGCTTAAGCTCGAAGCCGAGTTCTACGCGGATAAGCACGACGAGTATTCCGACGACAAATGGACGCAAGATCGCGACAACCCCAACTACAAGCAGACCGAAAAAGGCGCCAAGGTTTACCTCGATGGCGACGAAATCGCCTTAAGCGACGTCGGCTTGGCTTCGATCTCCTACCCCGACTTCGAGATGATGAAGATCAAATACATCCACAACATCTTGCCTAACCTTTCCGAGCCGGTCAGCTTCGGGAACTACCTCAAGATCCATGGCCTCATCAACGACCCCACGAAGAACGTCGTCTTCAGCATGGACAACCTCTATAACGACGATCAACCCCAAAACGTCAAGGAAGACCCCTTCTTCAACCTCTATCTCACCGGCGAGCAATATAACGAAGGCTGCGATGTCGAACCGGGCGTCCGTTACTCCGTGCTTGACCGTAACGAGCTTAACGACACCGCGAAGGTCGTCGTCAGCGGACGCGTGGCCTCCTTTGACACCGACATCGGCATCTCGGGTCAATTCGTGCTCGGCGTAGGCT